>JADZEV010000021.1 GCA_020850295.1 Candidatus Nomurabacteria bacterium | reverse complement strand
CTCTTTAGGTTCTCTATGTGAACTTTTGACATAGTTGCTGGGAAATTTTTATCAACATTAATGTTAAATAGATGCCCTATCATGATAGCTGATATACCAGCCTCGCAAGCTTTTTGAAATGGTACTGATTCATAGTTTTTATATGTCTTTGTAACATCTGCCAAACCTTTGTGACTATCCGCTGTAGCGCTTCCATGTCCTGGATAGTGTTTCCCTACAGAGATAATATTTTGACTTTCTAGTCCTTTTATAAAAGCTACTCCCTTACCACTTACGACGCTTTGAAGAGACGAAAATGATCTACCGTATGCTCCTATCGCTGGACTTTTGGGATTAACATTTACATCTAAAACAGGGGCAAAATCTATATTAAAACCAAAACTAGAGAGTTTTTCTCCAAGACCTGAAGCAATGGTCGCAACCTTTTCGTCAGAATAAGTTCCGAGTGTTTGCGCCGAAGGTGTAACACTAAAACCTTTAATATTTTTAAGACGACTAACCTTACCACCTTCTTCATCTATTGAAATAAAAATAGAGGTTTTGGAATTTGATTTTATTTCATTTATAAGACTAGTTAGCTGTGAACTAGATAAAATATTGCGATTATATTTTTTACTTGGAGTATCGTAGTCAAAAAGTATCACACCTCCTAGATTCGTCTCACTAAGTGCCTTTTTTAACTCTGGCGCCTTATCAAGCGAACTCCCACGAAAACCAATAATAAAAAGCTGATCTATTTTGTCTTGCAAAGATATTTCTTCAACTACGGGTTTGCTGTTTTCATTTACAAAATCAGCCTTAATTTCTTGCTTTTTATTTGATAAAAAAATAAAACCTAGAGTGATTACAAAAAACAAAAATAATAGTACTTTCTTTAACATAAAGTAATTATAACAACTTACTTAGTGAGTATTTCTGCCCCATCTTCTGTAATCAAGACAGTGTGTTCAAAATGAGCGCTTCGAGAGCCGTCTGAAGTTTTAAGGGTATAGCCGTCTCTCATTGTGACTATTTCTTCACTTCCTCGAGTTAGCATCGGTTCTATAGCAATAACCATACCGGGAACTAATTTTGCCCCTCTACCAGGCTTGCCGTAGTTTGGTACATATGGGTCTTCGTGTATCTCTCGTCCTACACCATGACCTGACAAAGTCCTCACAATACCGAGTTTATAAGGCTTTACAAAGCTTTCTATAGCATGACCTATATCTCCAACAGTAGCACCCGGCACAATAGCCTCTATGCCCTTATATAAGGCTTCTTCTGTTACTGACATAAGCTCTTTATCCTTTGGGGTGGTTATACCACCTACTGGCACAGTTATGGCGTGATCAAGGTATACGCCTTCATAATTTAAACCTAAATCTAGTGCAATAATATCTCCTTCTTTTAATACATATTCCCCTGGTATTCCATGAACAACTTCAGCGTTAACAGAAGTAATAAGAGAAGCTGGATAAGGAGCGTCTTGTCCTTCTGGTTTGTAATTTAAAAATGCTGGTTTGTGACCTAAATCTGTTATGAGCTTGTATGCATATTCGTCTAGTTCTTTTGTTTTTATTCCAGGAGCAACTTTTTTTGCAACCTTACGCAAGATATCAGCGAGTATTGGACCACCCTTTTTAAGTCTTTCTATTTCATTTTCTGTTTTTATAATAATCATTCTAATCCTAAAGCTACACAAATATCTCTATGTACTTCTTCTATCGTTTGTTCTCCTGGTACGCTGTGATAAATAACTCTGGGAGATTGCTTAAGTAGTTCAATTGCAGGTACAACACTTTCGTGGAACCATTGTATCCGACCCCAAACATCTCTTTCGTCTTTATCATCTTCTCTTCCTCGAGCCTTGAGTCTGTCATAGGACCACTCATCGCTAACTTCTATGTTAATAACATGTGGTCTCCAATTAAAAAATTCAAAGGTTGAACATAGAGCTGGCACCTCATCACAAATACGAGGAGTTCCATCTATAAACACATGACTATCACCATCATAGTTCTCTATTATAGAGTGACTCCAAGCATGGACCCCTAGAAAAGAAGGTGGTAATTTCCCGCTGTCTATCATTTGTTTTGTTAATTTACCAGTATAAGTTTGACTCTTAATAAGTTCGCGAAATATCTCACCTGTCTCAAGATCAAACATAGATGCTTCAGGGTCAATGGACTTTATTTTCTTTTTGAGAAGTTCTACTTGAGTTCCTTTACCAGAACCGGATTGGCCAATAAAGATATATACTCCTTTATTCATATATAAGAGTATACCACCTTGCTTAAGGTAGTAATGGTTAATTACTCGTGAAGAGCGATTTGAGCATCTACTTTTCTAATAAGGTCAATAAGAACAGAAACCACAATAAGAAGAGATGTTCCACCTATAGCAAAAGAGGTTATACCTGTGGCTGATTGGATGATTAGAGGCAGAACTGCCACTGCACCTAAGAATAAAGATCCAACAAGAGTTATTCTAGTAACTATTGTAGAGATATAATTTGTAGTTGCTTCTCCTGGTCTAATCCCTGGAACAAAAGCTCCACCTTGTTGAAGGTTCTTAGCAATTTGTTTTGGATCAAAAGTAACAGCAGTATAAAAGTATGTGAAGAAAACAACTAACAAGAAATAAACTGAAGAATAAAGCACTTGGTGAGAAAGGAAGTATTGAAGCCCAGAAGAAATACTTTGAAGCACTTCTCTAGAAGAATTTGCAAATACTCCTACTAAAAACTGTGGAAACAAAAGTATAGATGAAGCAAAGATGATAGGCATCACACCTGCTTGAGCCAAGCGAAGAGGTAGATAAGTACTATTACCATTTAAAACTCTGATGCCTCGAACTGCACGAGCATATGTAACAGGTACAGGTCTTTCTGCTTCATAAATATATATGATTCCAGCAACAACAAGTATAGCGATAGCGATATAAAGGAGAAGAAGCGGAACTTGATCAACTGTAAATGTAAAGAAGAACTGGGCAACTTTAGTTGGCATAGTTGCTAAAATACCAGCCATAATAAGTATAGAAACACCACTACCGACACCAAACTCGTTGATAAGTTCCCCTATCCAAAGAAGCAACATAGATCCTCCAACAATTATTACTATGTTTATGATTAGGGCATTCAAAGATAAAACATCCATAGCGCCTTGAGATTGTAGATACTTTATGAAACTGAAAGCTTGAAGAACTGCAAGTGGAACAGTTAGGAGTCTGACATATTGGTTAAATTTCTTTCTACCTGCTTCACCAGACTCTTGCATGAGATCCTTAAGTCTTGGAGACATCATAGAGAGAAGTTGCATTATGATAGAAGCAGTAATATACGGACCAACACCAAGCATTATTATTGAAAAACTAGACAATCCTCCACCAGAGAGAGCATTAAACACACCGAAGAATTGATTTCCTTCTAAAAATTGGTTTATTCGAAGAGTATCTACTCCAGGAACAGGTATAGATGCCAAAAGTCTAAATACAAAAAGAGCACCAACAATAAACAAAACTCTTTTTCTAAGTGTTTTGTCTGTAAAAAGTGTTTTTAATTTATTTAGAAATGAATTCATCTTATTTTTTAAGCAATACCGTTAACTTTTCCGCCTGCTTTTTCTATTTTTGTTTTTGCTACACCTGAAGCAATACAATCAAATATTTCAAGTGCTTTTGTTATCTCGCCTGTAGCTAATATTTTAACCTGTGGCAAAACACCTTTGTTTCTTGTGATAAGACCTTTTGTAAACAATACTGAAGGAGTAACAACATCTCCTTTGTTAAAATTCTTTTCTAGAACTAAAAGATTAACAACAGCTGGCTTAACAACAAAGGCTTTGTTTATATTTTTACCACGACCACGAAGCTTTGGATACTTTTTAATAATATCACGAATATGAGGTCGGATCTTATGACCAGCTCTAGCTTTTTGACCTTTTGTTCCTCTTCCAGAAGTTTTACCTCTAGTTCCTCCTCGGCCAACTAGTTTTGCTTTTTTATTTTTTGTTGTTCTTTTTAATTTATTAAGCATAATATTATTCTTTATCTTCAGAATTATTTTCTGTTTCTACTTCTACTTTATTGTTAGCAAAAGAGTGTTTTGTAGAAATAGGACCAAGAGCTTTGATAACAGCCTTAGCAGTGTTTAATTTGTTCTTACTTCCTGAGAGAACCTTACTTGTAACATCACGAACTCCGGCAATAATCAAAATATCTCTAACCGCAGCCCCTGCAACAAGCCCTTTACCTTTGTTTGGGAAAAGAACAACACGAGAAGAACAATACTTTGCTCCTACCTCCATAGGGATAGAGTGGCTTTCTGTTTTCTTGATCTTGATAGCATTTTTCTTTGCTGATTTAAGAGCTTTGGCAATAGCAAGAGCAGTATCACCTCCTTTACCTGTACCAACACCAACAACTCCAGTCTTGTCTCCAATAACCATAGAAACAGCAAAGCTCATACGGCGACCCCCAGCTACCACACGAGTAACTCTTCGAATATCCAATATTTTTTGGTCAACATCTTTAACTCTATCAGCAAAAGTCTTACCTCCTCCTGAGCCTTTACGACGATCACTACCTGATGGTCGTTTTGATGTTGATTGTTTTGTTGTTGATGTTTTATCAGTCATAATATTTTGTATTAAAATTTAAGTCCGCCCTCTCTAGCTGCATCAGCCAAAGCTTTAATTCGACCAGCATACTTGAAACCATTTCGGTCAAAGACAACTGCTTTTATGCCTTTTGCCTCTGCAAGTTTCGCTATTTGTTTACCTACTGAAATAGCTCCTTCCATCTTGGTCTCTTTTTTTCGATTCATGTCATTTGCAGCTAGCAATGTTACCTGTGCTGTATCATCGATAAGCTGAGCATATGAAAAATTGTTAGAACGAAATACACTCATTCGTGGACGATCTGCGGTACCAGAAATAAGCTTACGAACTTTTCGCTTAATTCTCATTTTCTTCTCTTGTGTATTTTGTCGTGACATATATTTAAAAATTATTATGCAGTTTTCTTACCTGCTTTTCGACGAATAACTTCATCGTGATATCTAAAACCTTTACCTTTATAAGGCTCTGGCTTCTTAAGAGCACGAACCTTAGCAGTGAAAGCTCCAACTGTTTCTTTGTTAATACCAGTAACAGTTATATTGTTTTTCTCTGCTGTTACAGTAAGACCTTCTGGGATTGATACTACCACAGGATGAGAAAAACCTAGCGCTAAGTGAAGTTCGCTACTTTTAACTTCACTTTTAAAACCAACTCCTTCTAGAATAAGTTTTTTAACAAAAGGAGTATTAACCCCCAAAAGCATGTTCTTTACATGTGAAGCATAAGTACCCCAAAGAGCTCTAGAGAAAGGATCATCTTTTTTAGGCGCAAAAGAAACTACATTGTTTTCAATGGTGATAGTGATATCGTCTGTAAAGTCTTTAGATAAAGTTCCAAGGGGACCTTTTACTGTGAAAACACCTCCAGTATATTCTACTGTTGTATTCGCTGGTATTTCTAGTTGTTGTTTTCCTACTCTACTCATAATAATAACTCTTTACCAAATCATAAATAATGCTTCACCTCCGACCTGTTCTTTGTGGGCTTGCTTATTACTCAAAATACCTTTTGGTGTTGATAAAACTGTGATACCACGACCACTTTTAACATTGTGGATATCACGAACACCCATATAAACTCGACGAGAAGGTTTAGAAATGCGCTTTACATCAGAGATTCTTGAAACACCAGAAGGGTAAGCTAGTTCTATTTCTATAACAGGAACATTATTCTTTTGAGTTTTCTTAGAATACCCTTCAATAAAACCATGCTGTTTAAGACACTCTGCAATAGAGAGTTTAACTGATGAAAAAGGAACAGTTACAGAGCGCTTTGAAATCATAGCTCCATTTTTCATTGTTATTATCATGTTAGATATTTGATCCATATGTTTGTTTTTATTACTACCAAGAACTCTTTCTGATACCAGGAATCATCCCTTCGTTTGCATATTCACGGAAGCAGATACGACATAGTCCGAAGTCACGCATATATCCATGAGCTCGACCACAGCGAAAACAGCGGTTAACTGCTCGAGTACTGTATTTTGGCGTCTTTTTTGAACGCGCTATAACTGATTTTTTAGCCATAATTTGAAGTCCTAGGAAATATCGCCTCTGAATGTCTGTATCATCACTTTTCGTGTAGGCACAGAGATAAAGAGGGATTTCAAAGGAGTGGGCTTATCTTAACAGAAAGGTGCTATTTGGTCAAGAAAAAAGCCCCTTCTCTCGAAAAGGGCTTACTTAACAATAATCAATTAGCGGTTGATGAGTTTCCTGGCAAAGTAACTATTTTTGCTTTATTATCTTCAGTCTTATTTTTTTTGCCCTCTAGAAGTTTCTGTCTTTCTTTTTGCATAAAGAAATCAAAAGAAAAATTAGGGTAATAAATACTAGAAAATGCTTTAATAGATATCTCTTCTTTAAAACGGTTTTCTAAGTCTTTTTTTTCTTTAGATTTAGGCATTAATCTAATACGATGACATTTTGATTGTGCCAATGTTACTACTCTAGAAATAGTCAAATCAGCTACCTTTTTGTGAATCTTTTTAATTAGTTTACTTTGATCGTCGCCATCTGCTAAATCTGGTTCTTTGACCATCAACTCAAAGCCATTTAAATAATCTACAATTTTATCAAAGCTAGAACACTCTTTAATTTGTTTTGCGATAACATTAGCAGCTAAATCAATAAACAGATACAAATTAGGGTTTTCTTTTTTGTAAATAGACCATAATTTAGGTATTTGACTATAGTCGACCCTTCTTGGGTAGCCATCAACATGCAATAACATGCATGCATGCTCATGTAAAACACGAGCTAATAATCTAGATTTTTTTACATATCGATATTGCATCCATAGGCAAAAAACTGTACAAAACAATAAAAAAATAAAGATAACAAGAACAATGCTTTCTTTCATGGTAGTAAGTTTTAAGTTTTCTTTATACACTACCTTTAAACTATAAAAAGTCAAATAAAAAACGGTCAAAAATGACCGTTAAACGAGCTTAGTGAAAAACACCAAAATGCACAGCTATAGCATTTAAAACTATGTGCGTAGGAATAATCATGTATAACTTAGGAAGAAAGTAAAATAAAATCGCAAACAGTAAACCTGCAAACAGCATTAGAAGCCATAAATAATCTACCCAAAAACCTTTATATACAATATGCATTACGGCAAAAGAAAAGGTGTTTAAGATTATGTTCTTGAATTCATTTTTAAAACCTTCTCCAAAAATTTTTTTACCTAGTTCCCACAAAATAAATCTGAACAATATCTCTTGAACTATTACAATACCAACTGAGTATTGTAATAATGTCCTTTGTGATGATCCCCACTCCTTATCAAAATGAATACTGTAAAGATAAAGAGCAAGTGAGCCAATAAAAATAGCTACTGTGTACCAAGATAGTGCTCTCCAGAAGTCTTTTAAACTAAAGTAAAATTTAAAATTGGAAACCTCGTTTCTGGAAAATATAAAAGCCACACCCAAGGTCCCTAAAATTACTTCTGATTTATAAGATTCACTTATAAAATTAGATTTTATAAGGAAGACTCCAAGATACGCGATAATTCCGTATTTGAGAATATTTAAAAAATTCTCACTAGTTATTATTTTTTTCATGAGCAGTAAGTTTTATTTAATACTACTCCTCTCTAATCAAAAAGAAAAGACCTTGTAAAAACAAGGTCTTTTCTTTGATGGTTATCTTTAAAGGTCTTTTTTGAAAGGAATACCTATGTGAGTAAAAAAAGCCAAAGCTTCTTCTTTTGTCTTTGCAGTAGTACCGATAGTTATAGCCATACCGAAAACATCTCTTAAGTCTTCATCTGAGCACTCTGGGAAAATAGTGTGCTCTTTGATACCAATAGTCATGTTGCCGATATCATCAACTGATTTAGGATTTATACCTCTGAAGTCTTTTGTTCTAGGAAGAGCAATGTTTATAAGCTTGTCTATAAAGTGGTACATGCGTGCGCCACGAAGTGTAACAACAAGACCAACTGGATCTCCTTCTCTTGATTTAAAGCCTGCAACAGACTTTTTAGCTGCACGAAGAGATGGCTTTTGACCTGTTATTTTTGATAGTCTATCAGCAACAAGATTGTTTCTTTCTCTATCTTTTTTCATGTCTGAACCTGTACCAACAGAAATACTTATTTTTGTAAGATGAGGAGCAGAAATAGCGTTTTTGTAACCAAACTCTTTTAATGCTTTTACTGTATTTGATTCTTTTTCTTTAACTATCTTCATATTATTTCAACTCTTGTCCGCTTTTCTTGGCGATACGAACATTTTTATCTCCTATCTTTTTCTTGCCAACACGAGTACCTTTGCCAGTTTTTGGGTCAACAACCATAACATTTGAAGCATTTATAGAAGCCTCAATTTCTACCATTGTACCATTAGAATCTCTAGTCTTAGCTTTTACATGCTTTTTAACCTTATTAACACCAGAGATTATTACTCTGTTTGTTTGGGAAAATACTTTAGTAACTTGACCTTTTTGGCCTTTGTTTTTTCCTGTTACTACTATTACATTGTCTCCTTTTTTGATTTTCATATTATTAAAATTATAGTACTTCAGGTGCTAAAGAAGCGATTTTCTGATAACCAAGTTCAGCTATTTCACGAGGAATAGGACCGAAAATACGACCAGCCTTTGGCTCTTTTTTACCTTTTTCAAGAATAACAACAGCATTGTCATCAAAACGAATGTAAGAGCCGTCTTTTCTTCTGAAAGATTTCTTTTGTCTTACAACCACAGCATAACAAACATCCTTTTTCTTTACGGCTTTTCTTGGAGCTGCTTTTTTAATAGAAATAACCACAACATCTCCAATACCAGCATATCGACGCTTAGATCCACCAAGAACCTTGAAGATCTTTCCTACTTCTCCACCTGAATTATCTGCAATTTTTACAACTGTTCCATCTTGTACCATAAGCCTATTTGTTAACTACACTAAAGTGCTTATCCTTTGACATTGGACGAGTTTCGACTATCTCTACAGCATCTCCTACTTTACTTGCATTAGCCTCATCATGAGCTTTGTACTTCTTTGTTATCTTAAGATACTTTTGATATTTTGGGTGCTTAACAAATCTTGTAACAGCAACAACAACAGTCTTATCCATTTTATCGGATACAACAGTTCCTTTGATTGTCTTTTTTTGTGTTGTTGTTTTTGTCATAATAAATTGTTTTAGTGAGTACTATACTACTGTTTTTTTCAAAAATGTCTACTTTTTATAAATCTCGAGTTATTACTCTAGTTTTTACTGGAAGTTTTGTTCCTGCTTTTCTTAGAGCTTCTTTGGCTACTGCCTCAGCTACACCATCAACCTCAAACAAAACTCTCCCTGGTAAAACTTCTATAGAGTAGCCTTTCAATTCACCTTTTCCTCCACCCATCGGTACTTCAGCCGGCTTGCTTGTGATAGGTCTGTCTGGAAAAACTCTTATCCACATTCTCCCTACTTTTGTTAAGTGTCTAGATGCCGCCTTTCTAGCTGCTTCTATTTGGTTAGAAGTAAGTCTTCCTAATTGTTCTGTTTTTAAACCAAAAGAACCAAAAGAAAGCTCTGTTCCACGAGTCTCAACACGAGAACTCATATCAGTTCTTTTCTTGTGCCACTTTCTAAATTTTACTTTTTTAGGGAATAACATGATAGTAATTTAATTTATCTTATTTCTTTTCACCTTTAGAGAAAACTTCTCCTTTGTAAATCCAAACCTTAATACCTATATCTCCATAAGGCATGTGAGCTTTTTCTCTAGCAAAATCAACATCTGCTCTAACTGTTTGAAGAGGAACAGATCCTTTTTTAAGTATTTCACTTCGAGAGATTTCAGCACCACCAAGTCTGCCTCCTATATAGAAACGAACTCCTTGTACACCTCGAACAGTCATAACTTTCTCTATAAGTTGCTTCATAACACGGCGGTATGGCATTCTTTTTTCTAGCCCTTCAGCTATCATATAAGATACTATTTTTGCATCTGCTTCTGGAGAAGTAACTTCTACTATTTCTAGTTTTATTTCATCTGTAACAACAAGACCTGCTCTTTTTAGTTCTTTTAAAACATCAGCTTTGAGCTTTGTAGCAGCTTCACCACTTCGTCCTATGATCATACCTGGTCTTGATGTGCGAAGTATCACACGAATAGCTTTTTGACCTCTTTCTATTTCAACACTTGAAACATAAAAGCCTCTTAGCTTCTTTTCTAGAAACTCTCTGATAGTTATATCAACCTTTAGATTTTCAACAAAATTAGCATCGTCAGCAAACCAGCGACTTTTCCAGTCTCGAAGGGTTACTAATCTATGAGCATATGGGTGAACTACTTTTGACATATATTATTTTTTACTACTCTTAACTTTTTTAGTTTTAGGTGCTTTTTCTGCAGATTTCTCTGAAAGAGCAACAGTTACATGACTCATTTTCTTTTTAATAGGCTTTGCAACACCCATAGCTCGAGGCATATAGCGCTTCATAACAAGACCTTGGTTTACTTCTATGTTTTTTATGACTAGATTTGAAGTATCAATACCGTCCTTTGCAGCATTAGCAGCAGCACTTTTTATAAGTTTTTTAATAGGATCCGCTGCTCGCTTTGGCATATATGAAAGCTCTACATCTGCCTGCTCAACGCTTTTGCCCTTAACTGCATTAGCAACAAGGCGAACTTTACGAGGACTTTGACGATAATTTGTAAGTGTAGCTTTCATATATTAAAAAATTATTTTTTGTTATCAGTAGATGCTTTTGCAGCTTTTGCAGCAGTAATTTCAGCTTCTTTTTTCTTTTGATCAAGTTCTTTTTGCATTTTACCTCCATGGCGAGTGAATTTACGAGTTGGAGAAAATTCACCTAGTCTATGACCTACCATGTCTTCAGTAACAAGAACTTCAAGATGTTGTTTGCCATTGTGAACTCCAAAAGTAAAACCAACCATTTCAGGTGAAATTTGTGAATCTCTTGCCCATGTTTTAATAACCCCAGCAGACAGAGGCGCTTTGCCTGCAATCTTTTTTAGGAGTTTTTCATCAATATATGGTCCTTTTGAGAGTGATCGTGTCATGTTTAGAATAAAAGAAGCTCGTTCGGAGCTCCGCATATATTAGCAAATCTAAGCTTAATGTCAAATCACCTATTTTAGATAAATTCTTACAAGGTAAGGATTTTAGGAAGAAATATTATGGTACCAACAACAGCAGACCCGATTACAGTCAAAAGTACTGCTCCAGCAGCTACATCCTTGGTATCTTTAGCATAAGGGTGGTACTCAGGGCTAGTCAGATCCATATCTATCTCCATGGCAGTATTAAAGGCCTCAGCAGCCAAAACAGTAGTTATAGAAAGGATAATAGCTGACCATTCGCCTGTTGATATATCAAAATAAATACCGAGAAATACTGCCAAGATTGCAAAAAATGTATGAACCCAGGCATTATGCTGAGTTTGCAAAATAATCCTAAGTCCACGAATAGCATGCTTTATACTCCTCCCTCTAGCTATTATCGAAAACCTCTTCTTCTCTGACATTTTTTTCATTACCAAATTATACACTAACAAAAAAGAACCGGGTTTTAACCGGTTCTGTGTAAAGATCTAAAAATACTTATGGAAACTTAAGCTTCTCCAGGCACAATCTCGAAAAAAGGTAACCCATAAGTTTTGTTCGGGTTAGAAGGCCATCCCATATGACTTTTATATTCCTCTTTGTATTGAGCAAAGTTCAATATTCCACAGAAGCAAACTTGTTCAATCCATTTTTGTAATGGAATAAAGCCTTTCATTCCGCCATATAAAGCTCTCCATCCTGGGAATTGCTTATAGGCTTGGTACGGCCAGTTTGGCCAATGAGGATTGTTTTTTAAGTGTTCCTTATATTCTTCTATTCCTGTAATTCCAAGCTTCATCACTTCCTCTTTCCATTTTGCATAGGGCAAATCTTTGGCCTTATTAATTCTTTCAGGTCGTGAAAAGAACTTAGACCATCCAGGAAACAAAGTGTAAATCAACCCCGGAACACAAGGCCAGCCAGAAAAATTTTTATATATCTTGGTATATTCATTACCAGAAGTAATGCCACTTTTTCTAACTTGTAGTACCCACTTTTCGTATGGGATATACAACTGCTGGGCCAGAGTCTTTCTTTTAGCAATAACTTTGAGTACCTTCTTATATGAAGTATGTACTTTCAGGTTATTTATCTTTAATTTAGGGACAAGCATTTTTTCCATTTTTTCTTTTGGGAAAAGATGCTTGAGTCGTTCGGGAACAACAAATGTCTGCTTTATAATATCGGCATAACATATAGGCTGGCCTTTTCCTCTTCCTGTTTGATCAAAGAAGTCAACAACATAAGCAAACTTCTTATGATTAAGAGGGTCGATTCTTAAATTTCTGACTCTCTGGGTTGCTACAACAACTGATTTCGTTGGTCGCAAGTTAAAACAAACAGACGCCAGAGGAGCATCAAAACCCGTAGTTACCATATCCACATTACAGATTATTTTTATTTTTCCTGCCTTAAAATCATACAGTATATTGTCAATTTCGGTATCTTCAAGATCTGAATGAACCGCTGAAGCACTGATCCCGATATCTTGGAAAAGCTTTGCAACACTATTTGCATGAGTAATACTTGCACAATGAATAAAAGTACTGTGATTCCAAAATGCGGGTACTGTTTGATACAGTTTTAATGCAGCTCTGTTTCTTGAGTCAATATTTACTACTTCTGACAAATCCTTACTACTATAATCTCCGCCAATTACCTTCACTTTGCTGATGTCAGTATCTGTTTCTGCAATTATTACCATGAAGGGGCAAAGAAATCCCTCTTCTACAGCCTCAGGGACAGTTACCGATAATATTTCTGTTGGTAATAGATTGGAAACTTTCTTTTCGTCAGAATAGTAAGGAGAAGCAGTGAAGCCAAGCTTTATTGCTTGTTCGTATTGTCGAACAGCTTCCATACGTTTATCTGTAAGACAAGTGTGAGGCTCATCAAGGATAAGATATTTAATATTCTTATTTAACTTTCCTTTGGCCGTTTGTCTTACAAATGACTCGTATGTGATGATGGTGACATTTTTATTGAATTCTTTCAACAACCCATAAATAAAACCGACATCCAAATCTTCGGCAAATCTTCCAAATTCCGAAGCTGTCTGATGCAATAGAGCCTTTCGAGGAACCAATATATAAGCTGGCTCATCAATAGCTTTTAATAACTGTGTTATTAGCACAGTCTTACCAAAACCAGTCGGGGCAACAATGTACCCTTCTTTATTTCCTGGAACTAAGAAGTTAAGAATAGCTTCAAGCATTCGAAGCTGCAACCCTTTCAGGATTGCTGTTTCTGTATTTGCTGTTTGGCTGCGTATATAATTTTTTATTTTTTCTATTACGCCAGCATTTAGCAAACTCTGTTTTAATATTTCCATATTTATTATTTTAAATGTACAAATTAGTTTTGATCCAAAATTAATAATACATACTTTTATAAAAAAGTCAATAATAAGTAGGGTGGATAGGAGCACAAAAAACCACCCGTTTCCAGGTGGTTTTTTGTTTTATCTCTTTGTCTTTCTTCTTGAAACAATCAAATCGTTTGAGTATTTCTTTGGAGTTCGAGTTCGGACACCGTAAGCTTGTTTACCGTGACGAGTCTTTGGACCTCTTCGTAGACCAACACCTTGTACACCTTCACCTCCTCCGTGTGGGTGATCTACTGGGTTCATAGCAGTACCGCGAACTGTTGGTCGGATACCTTTCCATCTTGAGCGACCTGCTTTACCGAAGTTTCTTAGCTTACTCTCTTCGTTTGAAACAGAGCCGATACAAGCCCAAGCAGTATCAATAACCTTTCGAACTTCACCTGATGGCATTTTAAGGTTTGTATAACCTTCTGATTGAGCAGCAACTTGTGCAAATGTACCGGCACCACGAGCAAGCTTTGCTCCACCTCCTGGTTTGAGTTCTATGTTGTAAACAAAAGTACCAACTGGAATATTTCGAAGCATCAAACGGTTCGCTACTTCTATCTCAGCTTTTTCGCTAACAATAAACTTGTGGCCAACAGTTACATCTTTTGGAAGAACTACATATCTTTTTTCTCCATCAGCATAAGAAGCAATACCGATAAAAGCTGTTCTGTTTGGATCATATTCTACAGAAACTATCTTAGCTGGAATATCTATCTTGTTGTATAGAAAATCTACATCTCGAAGGCTTCTTTTGTGCCCACCACCTTTGTGAGGAGTTGTGATACGGCCTTGGTTGTTTCGGCCAACATTTCTTTTACCTCCTTTTGTCAAAGATTTTAATGGTTTAGATGCAGTCAAAACCTTTCGGTATTCAATACCTTGTTCATTTCGTTTTGATGGAGTTGTTGGTCTATATTTTTTCATAGTATTTAAATTATTATTTAGATTACATTACTTCTATAGTTTTACCCTTAGGTAATGTTATATAAGCTTTGCGACCTTTTGAACCGAAGCCAAGTTTACCACGACGGAAAAAGCTTTTTGCTTTTTGGTTAACTGTATTTACCTTTATTGGCTTGTGCTTATATTTTGCAACAAAAGCTTTAGTTATTTCTGATTTTGTAGCGTCTATAGCAACATCAAAAACATATGCGTTTGTTGATTGTGCACGAGCTGCTTTTTCAGTAATACGAGGATTTTTAAGTATCAAATCTTGTTTTACAACCTCTTTTTTTGTAGTTTCTTTTTTAGCCATAAAATTATTTTAACTTTGATTCAAGTAAAGCTATTGATTCATTAGGTGCGACCATAACAATATATCTAAAATTAATTGCGCTAAATGCACTCATATCTTTTACTAAACCTACTGTTACACCAGGAAGATTTGCAAAACTCTTTTCAACAACCTTATCAGCATTTGGAAGAACTAACAACATATTTGTTGCTTTCTTTGAATTTATCTTCTCAAAACCAGATACTTTTGAAAGATCTGCAAGAATATTGCTAGCTTCTTTAGTTTTCATTTCATTGAAAGAAAGAGTGTCTAAAAACAGTATAGATGAATCAGATTGTTTTTTAGAAAGAACTGTAAAGAGCGCTTTTGTTCTCATCTTTTTATTTATCTTTTGAGAATAATCTTTATCAATTCGTGGGCCAAAAGTTACACCTCCACCAACCCATATAGGACTTCTAGAAGATCCGTGTCGAGCACGACCAGTACCTTTTTGTTTCCATGGCTTTTTGCCACCACCTGAAACCTCAGATCGGTCTTTTGTATGAGCTGTTCCAGCTCTTTTGTTAGCCATCATAGCTACCACTACTTGGTGTACCAAGTCAGCGTTCCAAGAAAGACCAAATACCGACTTTGGAAGTGTAATCTTCTCTAGAGAAGCACCTTTTTGACTATAAACTTGTGCTTCTAGAGAAGTAGCTTTTGATCGGCCAGCTGGCTGATTTGCTTTTGAAACTTTTTTAGTTGTTGGTGATTTTGTTTCCATAATATTTTTGTTATGCAATTATACTAACAACAGTGCCTCTTCGACCTGGAACAGCTCCACTGATATAGATAGTATTTGTTGATGCATCTACTGCAACAACCTTAAGACCTTTTACAGTAACAGTATCTCCTCCTGTTCGTCCTGGCATTCTCATACCCTTAACAACACGACCTCCAGCCCTACCTGGTCCTCCACCTGAAGAACCTCTTTCTCTTTCAGAGTGTTTTTGACCGTGACTTCTTGGTCCTCCTTTGAAGTTGTATCTTTTTACAACACCTTGAAAACCTTTTGATTTTGAAGTACCAGAAACAGTAACCGCATCACCTTTTTGGAATGTTGCTACTGTCACCTCCTCTCCTGCTGTTGCAGTTGGAGCTTCATTATGTCTGATTTCTTGGATTATTTTAAAAGCTTTACCACCTAGTGAAGTAGACAAAGCTTTTGAAACTCGTGCTACCTTTTGGTCTTCTGTAGCTAGAACAACAGCGTTATAACCGTCAGATTCTAGGGTTTTAACGCGAGTTACAGTGTTTGGCATAGCCACTATAGCTGTAACAGGGGTAACAACCCCTGATTCGTCGAAGAGTTGAGTCATATTTAGTTTTCGTCCTAGTATGTATTTCATGTATGTAAGTGGTTCGCTCTTTTAGAGAGAACATTACCTCTTTTCGAATCTGTAATAGATTGATTAATAGGTGACCAAGATTATACACGAGGTTAAAAATTGTGCAAGCAAAAAACAAAAAACTCCCGGGTGGGAGTTTTTTGTTTGTTTTTATAGAGAGTTTATTACATCCCTTCAGCAAAGCCTCAGGACTTAAGAAAATTATGGTCGCTTCGCTTCCTAATTTTCTAAAGCATCTTTACATCAATATCGACACCAGATGGCATTGATAGATTTGTCAAAGCTTCGATTACCTTTGCAGAAGGATTTTCGATATCTATAAGTCGCTTGTGTACTCGCATTTCAAATTGCTCACGAGCATTTTTGTAAATGAAAGCAGAGCGGTTAACTGTATACTTTTTGATTTCTGTAGGAAGCGGAATAGGACCACGAACCTTTGCATCATAACGGATAGCAGTATCGATGATTTGCTTTGTGCTTACATCAAGAATCTTGTTCTCGTATGCACGCACTCGAATGCGAAGCAATGATTGCACATCATCAGATTTAGCTGAAGCTTTTTTAGATTTGCGTTCGCCAGCTGGCGAATTTTTTGTTGGTTTTTTTGTAGTAGCCATATTGTTTTCAGAAAGAGCAATTAGTTAGTATTTAGGCGATTATTTTTGTTACAACACCTGCACCAACTGTTCGGCCACCTTCTCGGATAGCAAAGCGCATTTGTTCTTCCATAGCTACAGGAGCAACAAGCTCTACTTCTATCTTAACAGTGTCTCCTGGCATAACCATTTCTACACCTGCTGGAAGAGTAACAGAACCAGTCACATCAGTTGTTCGAACATAAAACTGAGGCTTGTAGCCATTAACGAACGGAGTGTGTCGTCCACCTTCTTCTTTCTTAAGAACATAAACTTCACCTTCAAACTTAGTGTGTGGTTTTACAGAACCAACTTTAGATAGAACTTGTCCTCGAGTAAGATCTTCTTTCTTAACACCTCGAAGCAAAATACCTGCATTGTCTCCTGCTTGACCTTCGTTTAGTTGCTTGTTGAACATTTCGATACCTGTAACAGTTGTTTTGATAGTATCTTTGATACCAACGATTTCAACTTCTTCACCAACCTTTACGATACCTCTTTCGATACGACCTGTACAAACAGTACCTCGTCCTTCGATAGAGAAAATGTCTTCGATAGGCATAAGGAATGGCTTGTCTAGATCACGAACTGGCATAGGGATGTATTCATCAAGAGCCTTTGTAAGTTCAAGAACTTTTTGTGCCCATGGATCATCAATAGATGAAGCTTCAAGACCTTTAAGACCTGAACCTCTAATAACAGGAGCATCTTTGTCAAAGCCTTGTTTTCCAAGGATTTCACGGATTTCTTCCTCAACTAGATCAATCATTTCTGGATCATCCACCATGTCGCACTTGTTTAGGAATACGATCATTTTTGGAACACCAACTTGCTTAGCAAGAAGAACGTGCTCACGAGTCTGTGGCATGGCACCATCTGTCGCAGCAACCACAAGGATTGCTCCGTCCATTTGAGCTGCACCAGTAATCATGTTCTTGATGTAGTCAGCGTGACCTGGAGCATCAATGTGAGCATAGTGACGATTTGCTGTCGAATACTCGTTGTGAGAAATGTTGATAGTAATACCACGAGCTTTTTCCTCTGGCGCACCATCGATTTCATCAACACCTTTTAATTTTACTTGGTCTCCGTTCATTGAAAGAACATGGAGAATAGCCGCTGTAAGAGTAGTCTTTCCGTGGTCAACGTGACCAATTGTTCCTACGTTTACGTGTGGCTTTGAACGATCAAAATTTTCTGCCATAAATAATAATTAATTAATTTTTTAATAAAAATAAACTCTCGCAAATAAAAACAACGCCAACTGCGATTGTACCTGGCATCATATCATGTTGCCCTCCTTTGTCAAATATATTATCTACTTAAAAATAAAAACCCTTACTAAATGTAAGGGTTTAAATGACTATTTATTAGAAGCTACTAATTCAGCTTCTATTTTAACCACTATCTCCAATAATTTAAAAGCGACTGCTTTAACCTCTTTACTAGTTTTGTGAAGAGGTAATTGTAAATCACACCAGCTTTCCTTTTTTGGGTTTGTATATAAACATTTCCAATTGAGGATAAAAGGTCGATTTGATCTAAGTCTACTCTCAGGTATCCAAGATTCTTTTATATAATAATCTTCAGGATAGTCAGTGTCGAAAAGTCTGAGCTGTACATCATTATTACTTTCAACTAACAAAATAGCGGCTTTAGTTCCTTGAAAATTAATAATGATTTTTTCTATAAAGCCGTTTAGGTCAGTGAAATGCTCAATATAGCTAGAAGAAACAATTGAGAAATTTTCTTTAATTTTTTCAAAGGCAATAATAAATTTCTTGGGTCTTTGAGGAACGTGTTTAAACATAGTAAGTTATTTTGGTCTTAAAATAACACAACTTATAAATAGTGTCAAAAAACCCTCCTTAAAGGAGGGTTTAACGAATTATCTTATTTGAAAGGTCTTCAGTTTTACCTATATCCTCTTCTGGCAATTTTTCTTCTACAAAAGAAAGAGTGTTGATACTGTTCCCGCTCTCCCTCTCTCCGGCATTTATCAAATTCTTGGCTACATATGTGGATATATCTACAAACCACAAACCATTTTCATATCTTCTGATACATAGCTGTGTTGGTCTACCAAATCTGTCTAAGAAAAGCTGTTCTTCTTCAAAAATTTCTATACTCAAGATATCATTTATCCTTGATAAAAATTTTTGTTTCGGCACCAGTCCTAATAAAAAAGGTGTTGTTACAGTTTCTTTTTCACAGTAAATAAAGATAGCTTTTTGTAATGGAGCTGAGTGAGAACCTGGAAGGTTTCTTAATCTTAAACTTAGTAAGTCTATAGATATCTCTCTTTCTCTTTTTTCGATATTGTTATATTTTTTAAGAGCTTTTTCTATTTCCTTTTCATAATCTAAAGCTTCGTTGGTTACCAAGCCTTTTAACCTTTCGTCTTTCAAAGAAAAAATTGGTAGAACAATTGTGTTTCTTTTTGACATATAGTTTGTTTTGTTTGCCCTACTTTACCAGCTCCGAAGAACATGTCAATCTAAACAAAAAAACCGCCTTGGAGCGGTTTTTTTTGTTTGAATATTTTATGAGCGAGATTTGATGATAGTATCAGCTACATTTTGTGGAACTATATCGTATCGCAAGAATTCCATAGTGAAACCTGCGCGACCTTCGGTCATAGATCGAAGTGTTGTCATGTATCCGAACATTTCTGATAGCGGAACAACAGCATTAACTGCTTGGTTTAACCCACGAGTTTCCATTCCCTCGATAAGACCTCGACGAGAAGAAAGTGATCCGTTTACATCTCCCATGAATTTCTCTGGGGTTACAACTTCTACCTTCATCATAGGCTCTAGAATAACAGGGCGAGCTGCTCGACATGCATCTTGAATAGCCATAGAAGAAGCTATTTTGAAAGCCATTTCATTTGAGTCAACTTCGTGGAAAGATCCGTCATAAAGATCGACAGAAACATTTTCCATTTTAAATCCTGCTAGAACACCTCGATCTAGTCCTTCTTTCAAACCTTTTTCAATAGCTGGGATAAATTCTCCTGGGATAGCACCTCCTTTGATGTTATTTATAAATTCAAAACCACTACTTCTCTTAACATTCTTTGGAAGATCTGCTACATCAACACCTTGATCCATTGGTTTGATTTTAATTTTTACATGTCCGTAGTTACCTTTACCTCCTGATTGTTTGATGTATTTACCTTCAGCACTAGACTCTCCAGTAATAGTTTCTCTATATGCTACTTGTGGCTTACCAACATTTGCCTCCACAGCAAACTCACGCTTCATACGATCAACAATGATCTCTAGGTGAAGTTCTCCCATACCAGCAATGATAGTCTCCTCTGTTTCTGGGTCGGTAGAGACTTTAAATGTCGGGTCTTCACTAGCTAGTCTGTTTAGAGCAAGTCCCATTTTTTCTTGATCACCTTTTGTCTTAGGTTCAATACGAAGGTTGATAACAGGCTCTGGGAACTTAATACGGTCTAACGCTATTGGAGTATTCTCGCCACAAAGAGTATCAGAAGTTATGGTGTCTTTTAATCCTACCGCTGCTGCAATTTCTCCAGCAAAAACCTTCTTAACTTCTTCTCTTTGATCGGCTTGCATTCGAACGATACGAGAGAGTCTTTCTTTGTTGCCTGTTCTAGGATTATAAATATAAGAACCTGATTCAATACTTCCAGAATAAACACGGAAGAATACGAGCTGACCAACGAACGGATCAGTCATACTTTTAAAAGCAAGAGCGGCAAAAGGAGCTTTATCGTCAGCAGGACATTCTACTTCTTCTTCAGTGTTTGTGTTAACACCTTTAGCTGGAGTGATTTCAGTTGGAGCAGGAAGATAGTCTACAACGGCATCAAGAACAAGCTGAACTCCTTTGTTCTTAAGAGCAGAACCTGCATAAACTGGGAAAATATTGTTTGCAATAACAGCTTTTCGAAGAGTTTTCTTAAGTTCAGGAATACTTGGGATTGTTCCTTCTAGATAAGCAGACATTTGCTCATCATCATTTTCAACTATTTTTTCTATAAGCTCATCATGATACTTTTTAGCATCAGATAACATATCTTCTGGAATTTCTTTTTGAATAACCTTATTACCCATATCTCCTTCGAAGTAATAAGCCTTCATTTCAAGTAGGTCTACAACTCCTTCATGTTTGTCTTCCAAGCCAATAGGGATTTGAACACGGACTGCTTTTTTAGAAAGTCTGTCCAAAATAGTCTTATATGAGTGCTCAAAAGAAGCACCAGTACGATCGAGTTTATTCACAAAACAAATACGAGGAACATTAGCTTCGTCAGCATAACGCCAGTTGGTTTCACTTTGAGGTTCTACACCTGCAACACCATCAAAAACAACAACAGCTCCATCAAGCACACGGAGACTTCTTTTTACCTCTACAGTAAAGTCAATGTGACCAGGAGTATCGATGATATTAAATCTATACGCATTTTTCTTGTCTCCTGCAGAGTATGTTGGAATCCAGTTACAAGTAACAGCAGCTGAAGTAATAGTGATACCTCGCTCTCTCTCTTGTTCCATCCAGTCTGTAGTAGTCTCACCATCGTGCACTTCGCCGATCTTATGACTCATACCTGTATAGTAAAGTACGCGTTCTGATGTTGTTGTTTTACCAGCATCAATGTGAGCAATAATTCCGAAATTTCGGGTTCGCTCAAGTGAAAATTCTCGTTCCATAAATAATAACTGTTTTGTGATTTATTAATAATGCCCGCATATGCGGGTCAAGTGTCAATACTATACGGCTTTATGGTATTTTTTGCAACAAAAAACCCCTGGGCGAACCATAGGGTTTTTAACCAAAACCAACTGCTTATGAGAAAAAATTTTAAATTAATAAGGGAAGGTCTCAGGCTACTGATTAGAGACCCCCCCTTATTTGCAACCAAAACTAATTTTTATATCTTTATATCTTAAAGATAAATTTAATTAAATTAAAGCATTCTGTAGAAACAGTATGCTTTTTGTTGCCAAGACCAACTGCTCATGTAGATCTGGCAAACCATTAAACCTTGAGCTTAAAAAGCTTTATTTTAGCTTAACATAACCACAGAAAAAGAAAAGCCTCTACCAAGAAGTAGAGGCTTTTCTTTTTAACAAGCGAAGTGGGCGCGCCCATACGGGCATGCTCCATTTTGCAACTGTAAAAACAAAATCTCCTTTCGGAGACATTGTTTTTACCAGGCAAAATGGGCAAATGCTTTGTTTGATTCTGCCATTTTGTGAGTATCTTTCTTTTTCTTTACAGCATTTCCTTCTCCTCTTGAAGCCTGGATGAATTCATCTGCTAGAGCAACTGAAGTTTTTACACCTTTTCGTCCACGAGCACTTTCTATAATCCATCTCATAGCTAGTGCTAAGCGTCTTTCAGTTCTAACTTCTCGAGGAACTTGGTAGTTTGCTCCACCTATTCTTCGTGAGCGAACTTCTACCAATGGACCAGCATTTTTAAGAGCTGCTTCAAAAACTTCCATAGGATCTTCTACTCCTTCTTTTTCTTTAACAATCTCTAGTGCGTCATAAACATTAGTTCGGGCAATATTTTTCTTACCATCCCACATAAGACAGTTTATAAATTTTTCTAGCTTCAAAGATCCGTACTTAATGTCCGGAGAAACCATATTTCGATTTGTTACTTTTCTTCGCATATTATTTTAGTTTTAAATTATTTCTTTGCAGCCTTAGGACGCTTTGTTCCATACATAGAACGACTCTTTCGACGCTT
>JADZEV010000020.1 GCA_020850295.1 Candidatus Nomurabacteria bacterium | reverse complement strand
TTTTTACTACATTTTATGTGATGGATTTAACAATACTGACAAAGAGTTTTTTGATTAAAAAAATCAAGAACATCCTTATTTATGAAGACAAAACTTTCACTAATCGTGACCAGGTTATCCGAGGAGATTGGGATTCGCTACTTTATGGGAAATTAATAAAAAAGTTCCCGTTACTCTTTGCACTTATAAAAAGAGGTAGGTTAGTAATGTTTATTTGCACTCCTATAATGATCGGGGTTTCTAGTATAATGATTTTCGGAGTAGCCCCAGCAGTAACATCTGAAGATGGCTATAAAAACTTAAAAGTTTTAGTTATAACTTTAGTGACCTGCTATATTTTTTCAGTTATTACGCTAATGGTGCATGCTTTTTTGCTTAAACAGTACAAAGCAAAAGCTGTATTAGATAAGGCATTGGCTGAAACAAAACAACTTACAAAAATTGTTCCCAAGTGAACAATTTTTTTATTTTGATATAATATAAAAGTATGTCTCCAGGAGAAAAAGGACCAAGCGAATTTCCTTCAAAAGAAGAGCAATTAAAATCTTTAGAAGAACAAGAATCAAGAGCTCGTAAAGGTCTCAAGGATTTTGGACTGAAAGATAGTGATATCGATGAATTAATAAAGTTCCCAGAAAAAGTAAAAGATCTAAGCTATATTCCTGATGAATATATTTTTGATATAAGAAAGTTAGCTGAAGAACTTAATAAAATAAAGATAAGAAAAGAGTTTCTAGAGAATAACGGCAATAACTTTCCAGAAATACCGACCGAAGTTTGAATAAAATTTCTAGTTTGACTTTAATTTCAAAATAAGTAGTATCAAAGAAAATTATTTGATATGAGAAAAAAATATTTTATCTGTGATGCCCAAAATAAACTTGGACTACAGGCAATAAAGTCAGTCTTGGAAAGAATTAAGTCTTCTGAATTTTACTTCACACCAGTTATGCTGAGCGAAAGAAGACCTAGCCTATTGGTAGAATTAAATGATGTTATAGAAAAAAATATTGATGTTTCTGAGTTGTTGTTTTGGGCCTTTGAAACTGAATCAAAAGATTCTGATGTCTACTGTATAGATATCAGCTTGTCTATATATTTTGATACCTCTAAAAAAAATCCTGTTCTATTTTGTACTGCGTCTTTCCTTTCAGAAGATATGTCAAAAACTTGCTATGCTTCTGAAGCTTTTGAGCTACCAAAGGAGCTGCAAGAATACTTGGCTCCATTTAAAAGTGTCTACGATTCTATCAATGAATGTTTTGAGGAGAAAGTTTCTGAAGACACAGATTTGTACAATTATTTTACAAAAGAAGATACTGTTAAATGGTACGAAAAAATTCTCTTAAAACTTCTTGAAGTTTAGAATAAATGCCTCGTCTATGCGAGGCATTTTTTATTTTTAAAATTGAGTTAACTTTTTGTAAGCAGTCCAAGGGTTTGTTCCTCCACGAACTTCAAAGTGTAAGTGTGGACCAGTTGAGCGACCAGTATTTCCTGAGAGAGCTATCTTTTCTCCCTTTTTAACTTCGTCTCCAACAGAAACCGAAACGAAGGACAAGTGAGCATATAGGGTTTGAGTACCATTGTCGTGCTCTATAACAATATTTTTTCCATACCCACCATTATATCCAGAAGGCTTTGCAATAATAACCTTACCTGAAGCAGCGGCATAAACACTTGTTCCAACAGGCGCTCCAAAGTCTACACTATTAAATCCATGCTTACCTTGGGTTAAGATTGAGCCCGGTATAGGGTGGGTAAAATATCCTTCGCTGTTATCTTCGCTTTTTTGCTCTACCTCTTTTTCTTCTACTTCTGGTTCAGAAACCTTATTTTCAGACTGAGTACTAACTACTTGTTTAGCAACTGGTTTAGGCTGGGAGACAGGTTTTGATGTTTGAGCAGGCTTTTCTTCTGGCAACTCTCCATCTGGAATAATAAGTTTCATGCCTACTTTTATCTTACTATCTTCTAGATCATTGAAAGCGATTATTTCTTCTGTGCTAGCGTCATATTTAAGAGCAATAGCGCCTAAAGTATCACCCTTTTTAACAGAGTGTACGATACCACTGACAGGGAGTATGGTTAGTTTTTGACCAACTTTTATTGTTGATTTTTTTGTAAGGTCGTTTGCCCAAAGAAGTGTGTTGGTAGAAATAGAAAACTTATCAGCGATACCACTAAGAGTATCTCCACTAACAACTGTATATGTAGTTATAACAGGCTTATCATCTTCTGGAACAAGATTCTCTTCAATAGTTGAATTTTCTTCTTCAGAAATAACTTGTGCTATAACAGCATCTTCTTTAACCAAAGAAGTGTTACCTGAAGATGCCATTAAAGAGTATGTTGATATTGCTAGGATGCTACCAACAACAGGAATGAGTACTATGAGAAATGCGCGTTTGGGAGGCACATCTTTTGTTTTTAGAGAAAACATAAGTCTTACAATGATATATAGTAGCAGACATTTTGGACTGTTTTTGACTCTGGTACAGATTAAAGTATTCGTCAAATATTATCCTTATAGAGTAAACTAGTTTAACAATGATACTAAACGAGTTGAACGAATCTCAAAAAAAAGCAGTTCTTTCTACTGAAGGACCTCTTTTAATAGTGGCCGGAGCAGGTGCAGGTAAAACAAAAACTATGGTTCATAGAATTGCTCATATTGTCTCTACAGGAATTTCGGCAGATAAAATATTAGCCGTAACATTTACCAATAAGGCTGCCAAAGAAATGCGAGAAAGGTCTATAGATCTTTTGAGGAAGAGCCATCTTTCTACTGATGGATATCCTTTTATAAGTACTTTTCATAGTTTAGGAGTTTTTCTCCTTAGAAAGTTCGGTGCTTACGGTAGCAAAGTTAAAAACTTTACAATACTGGACGACTCAGACACAACAACTCTTATAAAAGAATCTTTGCAATCCATGGGGCTTGATCCAAAAACAAATGAGCCTAGGGCATTGAAAAGTATTATCAGCAGGTGTGCAAATGCTTTACAAAACCCGGAAGATTTAATGAGTGAAAGCAATCCTACATATAGATTAGCTGGAAGAGTTTGGCAGACCTACAAAAACAATAAAGAAAAACAACAAGCACTGGACTTTGATGATCTGCTTCTACAAACAATAGACATGCTTGATAACAACAAAGAAGTTTTGTCTTGGTGCCAAGACGCTTGGCACTATGTGCATATAGATGAATACCAAGATACAAACGAAGTCCAATATCGGATAGCCAAAGCTTTGGCAGGAACTCGGAAAAATTTGTGTGTTGTTGGTGATTCAGATCAAAGTATTTATTCTTGGCGAGGAGCAAATATAAAAAATATTTTGGAATTTGAAAAAGATTATCCTGAAGCAGAAGTAGTTTTACTTGAAGAGAATTATCGTTCCACCAAAACAGTTATTTCCGCTGCTAATGAAGTTATAAAACAAAACAATCACAGACAACCAAAAAATCTTTTTACCAACAAACACGAGGGTGAACCGATATCTTTGTACGGAGCATACGACGAGACAGATGAAGCAAGATTTGTAGTAGAGAGATGCATAGAAAGGATGGATCAAGGTATAAAAACAGAAGATATAGCTGTACTTTTTCGCGCCAATTTTCAATCAAGAATTTTAGAAGAAGCATTTCTTTCTTATAATATTCCTTATCAAGTCTTAGGGGTAAGATTTTTTGAAAGAAAAGAAATTAAAGATGTTATTTCTTATTTACGGGCATCGCTTAATCCAGAAAGTAAACTAGACATAAAAAGAATAATAAACACTCCGGCTCGCGGTATAGGTAAGGTAACTATTAACAAAATTTTTGAAGAAGGTAAAGAATCATTGTCTGGCAAAGCCCTAATCGCAACTCAAAATTTTTATGATTTGTTATTAAAGATAAAAGACTATATAGAAAATCATAACGCTAGTGAGATTTTAAAGTTTGTAATAAGCGAGACAGGTCTGGAGCAATCCTTAAAAGATTCTGATGAAGAGAAAATAGAAAACCTAAAAGAACTTGTGACATTAGGGATTCGTTATGATCATCTAGAAGGGAAAATAGGTATAGAAAAACTTATAGAAGAAGCAACCCTTATGTCTGATCAAGACAATATGGAAAGTAAAGAAGAAAAACTCCCTGGAATAAAACTGATGACAGTTCACGCATCAAAAGGCTTGGAATTTAATACTGTTTTTATTACAGGGCTTGAGCACGGACTTTTCCCGCACGAAAGAGGCGAGAGACTAACTGGCGCAGATGCCGAAGAAGAACGAAGGCTTATGTATGTAGCTGTTACTAGAGCAAGAGAGAAACTTTATCTAACATATACAAGTATTCGTACTATATTTGGTTCTCGTGATATCAGACTACCGAGCGAATTTCTCTCTGACATACCAGATGAACTTATTACCCGCGAATCCAGAGAAGGGGAAGCTGGTTTTACAGTCTACCTATAAATATATATAGTAGTGTCATGAAAGCTAAAAAGTCTCTTGGTCAACATTTTCTAACTTCTCAAAAAGCACTTTCTGACATTGTAGATGCTGGAGATATTCATGCGGACGACCTTGTTCTTGAGATTGGACCAGGTAAAGGAGTGTTAACAGAAAAATTGTTGCCGTTAGCTAGAACAGTTCTAGCTATAGAAAAAGATAGGGAGTTAGTTGAGTTGTTGAAAGAAAAATTTTCAAAAGAAATAGAA
>JADZEV010000019.1 GCA_020850295.1 Candidatus Nomurabacteria bacterium | reverse complement strand
TCCATAAATGTGCGCAAACTATACCATATAAAGATTTTTTGAGAAAATTACAAATCAGCTTGTTCTGGAACAATAACTTTTTGCTTCCAGAATCTGGATTTAACAGTCTCAATAAATAAAAATATATCTTCATTTTTTAATGCTATTAAAATAACAGCATAAATAAATAACCCAAACAAACCAGCCAATAATCCTTGTAAAAATACACCTAAAAATCTAGCCTGATCTACCCCTACGCTAATAAAAGAAAGGAGTAAATAGATACCTGTTGCAGCGATTATACTAGCCGAAAGTGTTTGTAAAAATGTTTTTTTGATATTGTGCTTATGAGGCAAATCTGAATTAATTTTATGAAATTTTCTCCAAAGCATAACAGCGTTTGTAATTTGGCCAATAGAAAAACCAAGTGGTAAAATCAAAACACTTACACCAACAACGCCATCTACTCTAAGTAAGGTAATAATAAAATCTCTAAAAAGTGGCGACCATTTAAATAGTGATAACAAGATACCAGTTGAAAATATTGTTACGAACATTCCTATAAGATTTATTTTAACCGGAGTTTTTGTGTTTCCCTGAGCATAAAATCCACGAACCATTAAAAGTATCATACTTTGTGCAGCTATAGAGATAGAAAAAAGCGCCAAGGCTCCGGCAACAAGCCTAGTATCATTCCAAGAAAAAACTCCTCCACCCAACAAAACTCTAACTATTTGAGCTCTCAAAACAATAAAAAACAGTGTACAAGGGATAGCAAAGAATAAAATATTTCTAGTAGCTCTGTGAATAAGAGATAAAAATTCTTCTCTTTTATTTTCTTCAAATAATCTTGTAAGGGTTGGAAAAGCCGCTACTGCATAAGATATTCCGACGATCATAAGTGGAGTTGTTTGAATATTATAAGAGAGTTGAAAAACAGAAATAGAGCCAACTACCAAAAGAGACGCTATGGCACTCATAGCTAAAAACATAAAGTTATTTATAGATAACCCTAAAGTTCTTGGTAGAGATTGTTTTATAACTTTTTTAATTATTACCCAATCAATATTTTTAGTGAATTTTGGAAAATGACTAACAGACAAAAGTGATGGTACTTGTATAAGAACATGCAATAATGCTCCAAAGATAACGCCAATAATAATACCTATTATTCCTAGGTAAGGGTAAAGAAATATTATTCCCAAGACTATACCTGTATTATAAAGAAGCGGCGCGATAGCAAAAGATAGAAATTTTTTCTTAACTTGAGTAAAAGAACTAAACAAACTAGATAAACCAAAAAGTATTGGCGAGAGCAACATAACTCTTGTGTACAAGACGAGATCAGAATGTTGAGCTAAAGAAAAACCAGGAGATACTAAATGTGACAAAAATGGCATTAAAATAAAAACCACCAAAGAAACAGATAGCATTCCTAAAAAATAAACAGATAGCAAAGAGTTTGAAAACCTTTCAGTTTCATCTTTATTCCCTTTCTTTATATAAGAAGTTATAAAAGGTATCAAAACTGTCACAGAAAAAAGAGAAGCTATGGCATTGTAGATAAAATCTGGAATACGAAATGAGGCATAATAAACATCCAAAGATGCAGAAGGTCCTACAACTGAAGCTAAAAATCTATCTCGAAAAAGGCCAACTAGTTGTGATAAGACGGAAAAAACAGCAAGAACCAAGGCTGCTTGGTTCATGTTGGCTATATCTTTGTTAAGAAATTTCAAAATCTTCGATACCATAATAATATCTAAGAATTATCTGGTGGTGTTTCAGTAGAAGTTTCTTGTTTAGTTGATTTTTGCATTCTCTCTATTTGTTCATCTACACCTTCAACTCTAGGGAAAAGTTTTTTGAAATTTTGAAATTCCTCTATAGCTTTTGCTTTGTTGCCAGATAAATCAAGAGTTGTTATATAAGCAAGATAGTTATTTGGATTATTTGGAGCAAGACTTTTAGCTCTACTTAAAGCACTAAGAGCTAGATCATAATTTTTTGACTCGATATAAACATTACCAAGAAGAATATAAGCTTGATCATCTCGAGGTTCAATGGTTAAGTATTTTAGTAATTCATCTTTGACAGCAGAGCTTGTTCCTTGAGATGCATTTATTTGACCTCTAAATATAAATGCGTCTAGATAGTTTGGTTTTAGAGCTAACGCTAAATCAATTTGTTTGAGGGCTTCAGCTGGGTTCTTCTTCAAAACTTCAATACGGGCTAGATTTAGATTAAATAAAGGATTTTTTGGACTTCTTTTTTGAGCTTCAATAGCTGCTTGCTCAGCACTATTTAATGCTTCAGTATTTCCAGCACTAGCTACAAGTTGGTATATCTGACTTAAATTTAACCAAGAAGATGCATCTCTATTGTTCAGCGCTATTGCAGCTTGAGCGCTCTGTTCTGCCTGACTAAATAGATTTTGAAGCTCTGTCTCGTCTGGCTTTTCGGTACTAGCTAAATTTGTAAATTCTTGAGTGTATAGAACAGTTCTAGTTTTCCAATATAAACTACTATTTGAAAGGTTTAAGGCTTTATCTAGATAAGCTTTTGAACTAGCAATTTCTTGAGAGTTAAGAGCTCTGTTATAGAAAATAGCGCTAGCAAAACGAGAACCCGTAAAGTAAACCGCTGAAAATCCAACCATACTTGCTACAACCAAAACAAGTATCGCAAAGAAGCTAAGCCTAGGATCCTTCAGGTAATCAATAGAAAGAACTTTTGTTTTACCAACCAAAGAAGAAACACCGAAGAGTAATCCTATATAGGTAAAGCCAAACACAATCAAAACTATTCCTGGTGAACCAAACAAGAAGAGACTTATTATAGCTATTGTCATTATGAGAGAGGCTACAGCAATAAATCGAGTAAATCTGTCTGGGAATTGATAATTAAATAATTTAAATCCATGTATCAAAGCCAATATCAATACCGCTAAAAAGGCCAAGCTAGGCAAAATACCATTTGTCGTAACTACTGATTCCAAAAGGTTAAAACCTGTCTCAAAAGGAACATTCCAGAAGATTGATCTATTTATCTCTGTTCCATGATACATGTTCCAACTATCAGCATAGCTTCCTGCTCCAGCACCAAACAAAGGGTCCCTATAAAGAGCTGATCTCATTACTGTATTTGTAGTTGAGAAAGAAGGCCTAATATCTGTAAAAGATAGACCAGCAAAGTTTGATGCTGAAGATCCTAGAGAACTACTTCCTAAGAAAAACAAAAGACCAATCAATAAAGAAACAAAAGACATTACTGGAAAATGTTGTTTTTCTGAAGTATCACTATCAACCTCTTCTTCTTGAGAGAGTTTTGGTAAACGAGAGTTAAGAGATCTTTCAACAGAAGATTTATAAACAAATACTAGTAAAGATGAGAAGATAGCTACCAACCAAGCTGCTTTAAAGTTTAGAAAAACTAGAGCAACTAAACTTAATATTATCGCCCCTAATGAGAACTTCTTAAACAAGCCTTTAGGGATAAGAACTTCATACATCAAAAGTCCTAACAAGAATACGAAAGTAACAAAATATGTAAAATCAACCCAAGAACCAACGAGTGTGCCTTGAGAAGATACATGTCCTAGATATTTAGAAACAAAACCAGTTCCTTTTGTTAAGAACAAAATAGCTTGCAGTAGTACAGTAGTAGCTGAGCCGATAAAAGTAGTTAGGAATAATTTAACAAGCTTTTTCTGGTCTTTAGAGAAAGTTGT
>JADZEV010000018.1 GCA_020850295.1 Candidatus Nomurabacteria bacterium | reverse complement strand
CCGAAAAGCTTTGATACTACTTCCTAACAAAAATACTGCTAATAAAAGCCCTATTAATAATGATAATTTTGGATTTTTTTCAATAAATGTTTGCATGAAGGTATTATACCAAATCAATAGATTACTTATTCATCTTATCACTTATGATATTCCCGTCTTTCATTTCAATAATTCTATGAGTTAGGTCTGCGTATTCTGGTTCGTGGGTTACCATAACTATAGTTTGACCTTCTTTGTTGAGCTCTAGAAAAGCATCGAGCACATTTCTTGATGTCTCTGAGTCTAGGTTTGCTGTTGGCTCATCAGCAAATACTATTTTTGGATTGTGTCCTATTGCTCGAGCAATAGACACTCTTTGTTGTTGTCCTCCAGATAGTTCAGATGGTAAATTATCCATTCGATCGGCAAGTCCTACTTTTCTTAAAGCTTCGGCTGATTTTTCTTTGGCCTCTTTTTCGCTAAAACCTTGCATAAGCAGTGGTATCATTACATTTTCAAGGGCTGTTAAGGCTGGCAAAATAGCATAATCTTGGAAAATATAACCAAGAGCATGAAGGCGCATACGAGTTTGTTCATTCTCTGGCAACAAAGTGGCATTTATTCCATCAATAATAACCTCTCCGCTTGTAGGATGATCTAAAAGACCTAGTTGATACAAAAGAGTACTCGTCCCGCTTCCACTTCTGCCGGTGACAGATACAAATTGCCCTTCAGGAATAGCGAAAGAAACATTATCAACTGCTCTTATCTCAGTGTCTCCGCTTTTAAATATTTTTGATAAATTATTTATTTTAATCATATTTTTATCTACCCAAAATAGCTGATAGTGTATTTTGCCTTATTACAATTCTGGCAGGAATAAATCCAGCAACAATAGTAGCCATAAGAAGTATGGCAGTTCGAACAGCAGTACCATTAACAGTGGCAACTAAAATACCGTCTGAAAATGGAAAATCTATCGGGTTAGCATTGAAAAATGGTTTAAGGAAAGCAAAGACCATTATAATACCGAGCGTCGCACCGATAGTCGCATAGAGGAGCGACTGAATAATATAAGAAATAATAATAGCTCTTGGCGCAATACCGATACCTTTCAAAATACCTATATATCTTCGACGAGTTATAGCGTTAACGAATATAACGATAAAAATAGTTATGGCTGCCACAACTAAACCAATAGCAGAAATGGCATTCCCCAAAAGTCCAAATGTTGTTTTAACTTGATCTAGGAACTGTGGTATAGCTTCATCTGCTGTTTGAACTCGACCATTTTTATCTACACCAGCTACAATAAGAGCCTCTTTGATAAGAAGTGGATTTGTTCCGGGAACTAAAGAAATAGCGATTTGGTTTAGGTTGTAATCACTTCTCCCTGCAAGTTTTCTAAACTCACTATCAAGAATAAAAATACCACCATCAACCTCATTTACTTTTGATTTTAAGATACCTTTTAATGTGTATTCCTTGCTGGAGCCATTTATAGTTAGAAGGAGTCTAGAACCGAGCTTAACATTTTCATCAAAAGTAGTAAGCCCTGGAAATTCATTTTTGTTATATTTACGAAACCAAAAACTTCCAACAATAATACTATCTGTATCAGTTAGTTCTAAATACGAACCTTCTACCAAAAGACTTGAGAGGTTTGTAACTTCGTCTTCTTTGGCTGGATCAATACCAGAGACTTGGCCTCCAATACTATTTGGTTTCTCATCTTTTAATAAAACATCTCGATACCCGGCTTGAAGAGAGCCTCCAGCTGTGTACCTTGCACTATAAGCTTTAAGGCCCGGGAGATTTTTAACAACACTTACCACCTCTTGAGAATTATCTATTTTTTCTTTATTTAAAAATGAACTGATAATAATATCTCCGGAACTAAACTTTTTGTTCTGATCAAGAGAGCCTTGTATAAGACCAACTAAAATACCGCTGACAACAACAAGATTTAAAAAAGTTAGAAGCATCACAAAAACGATGAGTGATGTTGTCCATTTGTTGGCGCGTTTTAATTCTCTCTTTGCTAAAAAGAGCCCAACATTTATATCGATTCCTAGTTTTCTAAAAATACCATGTTTCTTTGGCATAGTTATTTGTTAATAGTAGGACTCCAAAGTATTTTTTGTCCTTCTGATAAACCTGTCTTAATCTCTACAATATCTCCATCTCCTTTTATACCAGTAGTAACGGCGGTTCTAACTGTTTTTGTTTTTCTAGACTTTGACGGTACAACAAGATTTACAAACTGACCTTCTTCATCTTTTTGGATAACACGACCTGGAACAACAAGAACATCTGGAACTTCTGCTGTAACAATAGACATGTTAGCTGTCATACCAGGACGAATATCTTCTATCTTTTCTATCAAGGCTTTAATTTTATAATTTATGATAGTTCCATTTTCTGTAGCTGATGGGTCTATAGAAGAAACAGTAGCCGAATACTTTTGTTCAGGAAAAGCATCATATGTAACCTCAACAATTTGTCCTAATGAAATCGTACTTATATTTCCTTCTCCTACATTTGCCTCTAAGTAAAGGTTTGAAATGTCTTGAAGAACTATAACTTCTTTTTGAGGTGTACTTATCTCTCCAGCTTTTATATCTACTTTTGTTATTGTTCCATCTGCTGGGGCACGGAGAATCTTTTTCTCAAGCCTTGCATTTGCACTTTCTACTCCGGCTTGTGCCGTTATAACATCAGCTAATGCACTGTCTATGTCTGGCTGTCTAGCTGTTGCTCTTTTTAAATTTAACTCTGCTTCTCTTTGAGCTACCAAGGATTCTGCACTAGATATAGCACTTTCTTTGGTATTTATTGCCTGATTGTAAGCATTGAGATTTGTAACATAGTTTGCACTTGTAGTGTTAGGAATATTAACTATCCAATTCCCTCCTTGAGAAGTACTGGAACCAGTTGGAAACACTATAGAAAGACCTTTGGTGCCAAGAGGCTGAGAAATACTGGTATCAAATTTTGCTACACCACTTTCAATACCAGAGAAATTAATAAAGTCTCCCCCAGAAGAAGAAATATTTATAATATATTTACCTTCAGCTCCTGTATAAGTACCAGAGATTCTAGGTGTGTTACTGGTATAAATAGTGCTTGATGATTCTGCCACTAAAGAGTCTGATAACAGCTTTCTATAAGCACTAGCAACTAATGTATCTTGGACTTTCTTTGTTGTTTCAAGGTCTTTTTTAGCATTATCTAGATTTACTTGAGCTAGAGCTATTTCT
>JADZEV010000017.1 GCA_020850295.1 Candidatus Nomurabacteria bacterium | reverse complement strand
GATCCGCTTGTAGGTACCGGAGGAAGTTTTGGAACATCTGCAAGTTTCAAAGCTTTTGGTTCGGGGGATACAACAATGATTGGCGAGTCTTCTTCAACATCATTTAAAAATCGGTATGGGTTTCTCTATTACCCTTACGTAACTTCAGGAATACTCACGGTTACCCCAAACGGTTCTCAGGCTGATCTGACCTGGACGGCTTCAACAGCAGGGCTTGGATGGAATGTTTCTGGATATAAAACAGGAAAAGCAACTGTTTCTGGTGGTCCATATACATATACTTCAGTGGGGAACGTACTCAGCTACTCTTATACAGGTCTTACTCCTGGGCAATATTGTTTTGTGCTACAGACACTCGACACGTTTAATAACGTCATTGCAACCACTCCTGAGCAATGTATTACCATACAACCTTCTCTTACGTTCTCTATTTCTAGCAACAGTCTCCAATTCGGCGCTCTTTCTCCTGTTGTTGCGCGATACGCGACGACAAGCGGAGGGAGTGCGAGTAATACCGTTGCTCATACAATGACCGCATCAAGCAACACTCCGTCTGGATACACCATTACCTATAGAGGGGCAACGCTTACTTCAGGAGGAAACACTATCGCCCCTGCTACTATTACCAATTCGGCAACAGGGACTGCGGGAACACAGCAGTTTGCTCTGTCTCTTTCAACTAGTGGGAGTGCTACTATCCCTTCAGCATATGACCAGACGAATGTACCCAATCCTAACTGGAAATTTGTTGCCAATACCACGGAAACAGTCGCTTCTACCGCAGGGGTAACAACCAGTGAGACCTTTAGTAACCGTTATATTGCAAACATTACCCCTGGGACACCTGCCGGAAGCTACGCTACTGCTCTTACTTACGTTATCACTGGGAACTTTTAGTCAAAAACTGTGGAAAACTGAGGTAGAATACTTGATTCTCGAAAATGAGATTGGTATACTATATGTAAGTACTAGGTAAGTGCTTAAACAATTATCAATCATTATATTTTATTATCGTTTTATGAAGAAAATTATTAGCGCCGTTTCGATTGTTGCAATGGTATTTGCATCAATCAGTTTTAATCCTGGTATTGCTGTAGCAGCACAAATGACAGGGGTGAAAGACACTCTTTCATCTGTTACTGTTAACACCACTGCGACACACGTGATCACTGCAACGCTTGTGGGGGCAAACACCTTTGCGACAGGGGAGACTATCACCTACGACTTTGCCGATGCTGACTTTATCCTTAATGCTATCGGTAGTTGGCAGGCAACAGATTTCAGCTTTAACGACGGTACTGCTCGAACAGTGACAGCAGTCTCTTCAACAAGTGGTGTGGATCCAGCATGTACTGCTGGGCCAAACAACGTAGCGGTTACTATTAACACTACAACCAACAACTTCAAAGTTACTGCCTGTGGATCATATACTGCTTCTGGAGCTGCTCCAACAATCACCTTTACTATCAACGGAACAGCTGGTAACGGAACAATGACAAACAAGGCTACTGATGTAGACTCTTCAGTGTTTACTATTACTGAGTCAGGTGCTGATAGTGCTACAGGTGCAGTTGTTGCAGAAACAAACGCAACAGTGAACATTACTGCGACTGTTGCTCCTACACTTACTTTTGCAAATGATGACAACACTGTCGGATTCGGAGCACTTACTTCTGGAGCTGCTCGTTGGGCAAATGGTGCCGCAACAGGTTCTGCTTCAACAGTGACTGCACATACAATGACTGTAGGAACTAACGCAACAACAGGATATACACTTACCTACAACGGCCCTACACTTACCTCAGGAGCAAATACTATAGCAGCAGCAACAATTACCGCTGACCCAGATGGAGTACCAGGATCTGCTCAGTTTGCACTTGGTGCTACAGTGACAGGTACAGGGACAGTTACTTCAGGATACTCAACATCAGCAAACGATTATAAGTTTGTTGCAAGTACCGTTTCTCAAGTAGCTTCTGCAACAGGCCCAGTGTCATCTGACTCTATTGCGGTTCGATACCTTGCAAACATCCCAGCATCACAACCAGCAGGTAGCTACGCTACAAACCTTGATTGGGTAGCAACAGGAAACTTCTAATAAATTAATCTAACGATATATGAAAAAACCAACACTTACGATTATTGCATCGGTTATTACCTTCGTAATCAGTGTTGGTTTTTTTCGCACAGCACAAGCACTTACCATTACACCTATTCGATACGAAATAGCAGGTGATCCAGGACAGACTCTCACAGAAAAGATGGGTCTTGTTAATGAGACAAATACTACTCAGACTTATTACGCTTCTTTTTCTAACTTTGAAGCACAAGGCGATACAGGAAGTCCTACATTCGTAGATGCAAAAGATGGTCTTGGAACATGGATCACTACAGAGCAGGCCTCAATAACACTTGCTCCAGGTGCTCAAAAAGAATTGTCTTTTAGTATAAAAATCCCAAAAGACGCAGAGCCAGGTGGGTACTTTGCAGCTTTGTTTTGGGGTACATCACCAGGAGGTCAGCCTGGACAGGTTTCTATCGGTACAAAAACAGGAATGCTAATACTTCTATCAGTTAATGGAGATATTAGAGAGCAAGCAGGTTTAGTTGATTTTAAAATAAATAATAATAAACATTTTTACAAACAACTACCTGTTGGTTTTGAGTATCGCTTTTCAAACCAAGGAGGTGATAGGGTAAAACCAAAAGGAGATGTGGTTATAAGAAGTATATTTGGTTGGGTTGCCAAAAGAGTAAATGCAAACCAGTTTGATGGTAATGTTCTACCTGGAACTACTCGAAAATTTAACCCAGAGTGGAGCAAAAGAACTTCAGTAGAACAAAGAGAGCAAGACCTTGCTAGAAATGAATCATACTCATTTTTTAAAGAAGTAAAAAATGAATGGCATAATTTTGCATTTGGTATTTTTAAAGCAAAAGTAGTTGCTTCTTTTGGTGTATCTGACCAGGTTGTAAAAAGTAAAGGAATATATTTTGTTGTATTTCCTCTTGAGTTATCACTAGTCATTGTTGTTTTAGGTATACCGACATTTTTCTTACTCAGGTTCTTCTTAAGGAGATACAACCGTTCTATTATTAGAAAAGCTCAAAAAAGATTTTCAAACGAGCAAGGTATATGAAAAAATTATGTATAGAAAAATCACTATACAACTTGTCTTTGTTTTAGCTTTAATATTTCCACTTTTTTATTTTCAGAACGCTAGTGCTTTAATAATAACTCAAAATGACAATGTATCTGTTTCTGCGGTTGTTGGAACATTGCCAACTATAGATCCTGGCGGTGGGGGCGGTGGTGTTTACCAAAGTGGAGTTAGGTTCTCTGGCCTTGCATATCCAAATGCTATAGTGACTGTTCAAAAAAGAGACGGTGATATCAGTACTGTTTCTGCAGATGCTTTAGGTAAATTTTCTATAACAATATACGAAACAAATTGGCAATTTTTTACTCTTTTTGCTACAGACGAGTTAGGTCGTAGATCTACCTTACTTAACTTTCCGACAGTTCTATACAGCGGGATAATAACAGATATATCTGGTATAAAATTTGCTCCAACTATTGATACAGACAAAATAGCTGTTAAACAGGGAGATTTTTTAACCGTGGAAGGTTCTGCGCTACCAAATACAGAAGTTCAAATTGCTTTTGATGGACCAGAATCAAAAGTATTTTCATTAGTTAGTAATAATAAAGGTTTTTATAATGTAACTATCCCTATTAACCTAAAACAGGGAGATTATTCTCTTAGAGCTAGCTATCCAGCTGACACAAGAACAAGTAAGGTGATAAGAATCTCTGTAGGAAATGCATCAATACTTAGAACTGAAGCCACTAATAACATCCCAGGAGATTGTAATTTTGACCAAAGAGTGACACTTGTTGATTTTTCAGTCTTAGCTTTTTGGTATCAAAAATCTAATCCGCCAAAGTGTGTTGATACAAATTCAGATGGTATTATTAATTTAGTAGATTTCAGTATTTTAGCTTTTTATTGGAACGGATAATTATTATGTTTAACTTAATTAAAAAACAAAAAAATAATTTAGTTTTAATAATAGGTTTTATAACAATTTTTATTATATTTCCTAGTAAAACTTTTGCCGCAGTATTATCTTTAGATTTTCCAAATAGCATCTCCAAAGGGCAAAAGTTTTATTTAGATGTTTTACTAGATACTGAAGGGAAAAGTATCAACTCTGTTGAATCAAATATTATTTTTTCAAATGAATTTTTGACATTTAGTGGTTTTAGCGCAAAACAAAGTAGTTTACCTATTTGGGTCAATGAACCAAAAGAAAGAAATAAGGGAACAATATCTTTCTCCGGCGTTATACCGGGAGGTTTAGATAGAATTTATGATCCTATTAATCCCAACAATAAATCTGTGCCGATAGTTAGGCTCTATTTTATCTCTAAAAAAGAAGGATTAACAAATATCGATATAGGTAAATCTTTAGTTTTACAAAATGATGGTAAGGGGACTGAGGTCGCTGTCAGTGTTTTATCTAAGCAATTAGAAGTAAATCAAGATATCAATCGTGATGGAGCAACCGTTTTGGCTGAAGATACTGAAAAGCCAAAGCCTTTTACTATTAATATTTTAGAAAGATCGGTTTTCGGCAAGACGCCAAAGCTTGCTGTTTTTTATGCTGAAGATGAAAATGGTGGCATAGAAAGGTATGAGGTTTCAATAGGAGATTTACCTTTTGAAGAAGTTTCTAGTCCAGTCGCATTGCCTTATAGGCTGTTTGATTACCCATTAACAGCAAGAGCTTATGATTTTTCTGGTAATTTCAGAGAACAAAAAGTTACTGTTTCCGGAGATAGTTATTATGGAATAGTTACATTGGCGATAGTTCTAACTATTATTGTTGCACTCTTAAAATATCGCTCATATAATAAAAAGAGAAAAGATGAAAAGCATATTTAAATTATTTATTTTTATTATTTTTTTTAATCTATACTTTTCTACAAGTAGTGTATTTGCGACCGAAAATTTTGTTATTTCTGCACCAAAAGAGGTTTCGGTAGGCGAATCTTTCAATGTCTCTATTTTTGTAAACAGTCCTTCTCAAGCAATAAATGCTGTATCAGGTGTTATAGGTGTTTCAGGTGGAGTTACTTTTTCAAAAATAAATAGAGAATCAAACATTATAAATTTCTGGACTAGTGACCCAAAGATCGTTGGAAACCAAATAAGATTTGAGGGTATAGTTTTAAACCCAGGCTACCAAGGTAACAACGGCTTTATATTTTCAGCTTCTATGGTAGCAAGAAAAGAAGGTGTTGCAACGCTATCTTTTTCTGAAGGATCAATTTTGGCTAACGACGGTCTAGGTAGTAATGTAATAGACTATCTATCTTCTTTAGCAATAAAAATAAAAGTACCTTCTATAAAAGTTGATCCTATACCACAAAGCCCTATTGCTATAATAACCACAGATGAAGTAACAGGTAAAAAAGTAGCTCTTCCGGTTATTACTGACTATCCCGAGTCTATAGATCACGCTTCGAGGGCTTACATAAGAGGCAAGGGCGAACCAAATGCCCTAACAAAACTTACCTTTAAAGATGTATCAGTAAAATCACTAGGAGAGCAGTTTATTGACTCTCTTCAACCCAAGAAAAACAAACCTACAGAGGCTCTAATAAAAAATGATGAAGATGGCTTTTTCCAGTATTTATCAGCAGAAAATCTTGTAGCTGGAGCGTACAACATAACGCCATTTCTTGTAGATGAAGAACAGCAAACACAGAAGCCTGGTTTTGGGGCAAGAATTTTGGTAAATAACAGTCCTCTGGTTAAATGGTTAGTCGTTCTTATAAATGTTTTAGCACTCCTTATACCAGTTGTTTGTTTGCTGATTATCATATACTTTATACCTTGGTATTCACGACTTAGAATGAAGATTCTTAATCACAAAATTCAACTAGAAGATGAACAGCTCAAATTATCTGAAAAGGAAATAAAAAAGAAAGAAGACAATATAAATTTAGGTGCATAAGTTTTATGCTGTGATAAACTTAATATGTCTATTATGGTCTCTTATCGACTCAGTTTTATTTTTTTTGTATCGCTATTTTTATTGCATGCAACTGCCCAAGCAGTAATTCTTGCGCCAGAGCAACAGCATTGGTTAGATAGTAAAAATAACACTATTATTGTAAGACCTGAGAAATCTTACCCTCCTTTTTCTTTTGTTTCTTCTACACCGAGCATAAGACCAAAAGGCTTGGCGGTTGATTATTTAGATTTGGTTGCTAGAAAACTTGGTGCTCAACCAACATATTTAGAAGCAAAATCAAGATCTAGTATTTTGGAGGATTTAAAATCTGGTAAAGAGGGTATTGCTCTAGCTATTTCAGAAAAAGGAGAGTTGGGAGATATTTTATACTTCACAGAGCCTTTTATTAAAATACCAGCAGTTATTGTAACCAGAAAAGACTATAAAAAATCTTCCATAGATTTGACCTTGGCTGATTTTAACGCTAAACAAGTTGCTATTACTGATGGATATGCTGTTTCTGACTATATTAAAAACAATTATCAGAGGATTATTATTGAGCCTGTTACAGATGATGAGGTTGGACTCCAAAAACTCTTACTAGGAGAAGTTGACGCAGCTGTTATGGATTTGGCATCTTTATCTTATTACACCTCAAGAGATGTTCTGTCGTATGTAACGATTGCTGGGCAAACAGGATTTGAGTATGAGCTTTCTTTTGCTGTGCCTAGAACTATGCCAGATCTTCAGATTATTTTGAACGCTGGACTTAAAGAAATAACCCCATCGGAAAGATCCATCATAAAAGATAGATGGATAACTTTCCCAGAAAAAGAAAATTTATCAGCATTAGATAAAAAGTTTGTACTAACAGGAGGGCCTCTTTGGATAGGACTTAGTATTTTAGGAGGTATTATTATCATAATACTTTTGACTATTATGATAGTGCACTCAAGAAAACACCACTATTTATATGCAGACTCTGTTTTAAAGAAGAAACACAAAGAAGATAAAATAAATAATTTAACCAAAGAGCTAGAAAACTTAGAAAATGCAAGTAGTGTTTTGAATGAAAACATGGAAGAAATTAAAACTCTAGAAAAAACGATACATGAAAAAATAGAAAACCTAAAGGATTGATAGCTATTTAGTCGCCGTGTTATAATAGGCTTAATATGGCCAAGAGCCCATTTTCCCTAATATTTAGTCTAGCCATCTTCTTATTAGGGGCATCTTTTGCTTATGGAGCGTCTACTACGATTTTAAATAGTGAACAAGAAAGTTGGTTTAACAGGGTAAATAGAACTATTTTAGTTCAGCCACAGAAAAACTACGCACCCTTTGTTTTTACTGGCTCTGGCACTAATAACAAAATAAAGGGTTTATCAGCAGATTACATAGAGGCAATAGCGAGAAAGGTAAATGGTTCTGTTGCTTACAACAGCGCTTTAAATTTTTCGGAAATTATAACTAAAACACAAGAAGGCGATAATGGTGGAGTTGTTTTAGCTATTAGTCCAACAGAAGATTTAGAAAGATTTTTTTACTTTACTGATTCTTATGTAGATATGCCTGCGGTTATAGTTGTTAGAAAAGATTTTAACAAAAAAAGCCAAATCATTTCGTTGTCTGATTTTAATAACAAAGATGTGGCTCTAACAAAAGCATATCCAGTAGAATCTTATGTTAAGACAAACTATCCTAAAGTTAACATTGTCAGCGTATTAGATGACCAGGCGGTTTTACAAAAACTCTTGTTAGGAGAAGTTGATGCAGCTGTTATGGATTTGGCATCTTTATCTTATTACACAAGTAATGATGTTTTATCTTATGTTAAGGCTGTTGGTAGAACAGGATTTGAATACAAATATTCTTTTGGCGTACCGAAGACAAACCCAGAGCTTTTGTTGGTACTAGATACAGGCCTTAAGGCTTTATCAGATTCTGAAAAGCAGATCATGTTTGATAAGTGGATTAAAATAGGAGATGTAGAATCTCTAGCAAGCTCATCTGAGATTAACCAAGAACCAAAAACTCTTTCGGCTTGGCTTATATTTTTTGGTTTCGTAATACTCATAATAGCCACTATCGTTATAGTGGGAATGCTTAGAAAGAGGCAGTACACCTCTATCTTAAATAGAAAAGCAAAAAATGAAAATCTATCTGATGTTAAAGATGAGCTTAAAGAGCTACAAAATATTCATAAAACCCTAAAGGAAGAAATGGAATATGTAGAAGCCCTAGAGGAAGATATAGAAAAGAAGATTCACAAAGTAGAAGAATAATCTTATTTGAGCCGCTTGTCGCTCTTGGAGGACTCTCGCTTTAGTTATGCGTTGACAGAACTCTACCAACTGTATTTAAGAAATTGAGCCGCTTGTCAGACTTGAACTGACGACCTTCGCTTTACAAAAGCGTTGCTCTACCAACTGAGCTAAAGCGGCATTGTGTACAAGGTTTAAATTATCCTCAAACCAAGTACTACTATTTTACACATTTTTTGGTTTTCGTCTATTCTTTTTTAAAGGGTTTTTTTCTGGGGTTATACTCTTCAGAAAGTATGATGATGGTCCGTGCTCAAGTCCTGTAAGCTTATCTTTATCCATAAAGATTTTTTTTGCTTTTGGGAATATCTTAAAGAAAGCTTTGGTAGCTAGTATCGTTATAAGATTTTGCAATTTCGACAAAAATCTTAAAAAAGAAAACCAACCCCTTCTTAAAAACCTAACACCTTTTCCGTATATTTCTGGTATTTTGTGATCTGTATTTTCTTGGTCTTTATTTCTTTCTCTCCAGATATTATACATAAGCAGGAGCCACAATATGACTAGGGAAAATAATAGTTTTAAAACCAGTATTAGCATATTAAGCTATATTATACATTTTGAAAGAAATTATTTCACCACCATTTTTACTTGCCAGAGAACCAATAGTCTCTTCTGGCTTTTTGAAAAATGGTTGATCAAGAAGGGTTTGCTCTTTGAAGTATCCAGATATTTTACCTTCCATCATTTTTGCTTTTATTTCTTCTGGTTTACCACTTTCATCTACTTCTTTTTTCAATACTTCAATAACTGCTTCTCTGTCAGATTCTTTTATATCTTCTGATTTAAGATATGTAGGTCTCATAGCACTTACATGCATAGCTATATCTTTAGCTACTTCTTCATTTGCACCTTTCATAACAACCAAGGCAGCGGTTTTGCCATTAAAGTGTGTATAGTTACCCAAAACTTCTCCTTCTACTGTGTCTATAGCTCCAAGCTGGATGTTTTCTCCTGTTTTAAGAATAGCTTCGTTTATAAGGGCAGCTGAAGCCTCTTTGGCTTTATCAACTCCTTCATTCCAAGCAGTATTTAATATAGCTTCACCACAAGATATAAAACCTTCGTTTTGAGCCACGAAATCAGTTTCGCAGTATAGAGTTATTACTACTGCTTTACCACCTTCTTGTTTGATAAAAATTCGTCCATCAGCAGCAGTTCTGTCTGACTTTTTCTCTGCCATCTCACTACCTTTTTTCCGAAGGATGATAAGAGCTTTTTCCATATCTCCACCTGCTTCTTCTAATGCTTTGCGACATTGCATTACTGATACACTTGTTTTATCTCTAAGTTCTTTTACTTGTGCTGTTGTTATTTCCATATTTTATATTTAGAAACTTACTCATTTTATTTTTAAAAGTAAACGCATAAATTTCTGTTGAAATTTTGCTCATGCTCGGCTCAGTCAGCCTGCGCAAGTTACTTTTATAAATAAAATTTTGTTAGTTTATTTACTTTATAACTTTATAAATTTTTACTTACTAAAAGCGTTCTTTAGTATACCAAGGATTGCATTAATACTCGATGAAGAGCTATCGTTTGCAATAATAGGGTATGAAATATTGCGAATAGAACAGTCGGTATTTCCAATAGCAATAACTGGAACACCTACTTTTCTAGCTTCTTTGATAGCAATGTGTTCTTTCTTTGAGTCTACTACCACTATAGCGTCAGGAATCTTTGTTATACCTGATAGACCACTAAAGAATTTATTTAGTCTTTCTACCTCGCGACCCAGTAGCATTTGCTCTTTCTTTGTGTATTTTGCAAAGTCACCACTTGCTTTGTCTTCATTAAGCTTTTCAAGTCTTGAGATTCTTCTTTTTATCTCAGAGAAGTTTGTTAATATTCCACCAATCCATCGCTCTGTAACAAAAGGCTGTTTTAGTGAACTTGCTACTTCTGTAACACTGCTTCGAGCTTCTGGCTTAACACCTACGAAAAGCACTGTTTTGCCAGCAGCACCAAGCTCCGCCATAAAATTTGCAGCTGCTTCTATTTGAGGAGCAGTTTTTTCTAAATCAATAATATCAACACCACCTTTAGATCCATATAAAAATGGAGTAACTGTTGGATGTCTTTTTGTGCGTGAGTATCCGAAGTGGACACCAGCCTCCATAAGAGGCATAAGAGATAGTTCTTTTTTCATATATTTACGATCTGTACGAGCCCTCCTTTGGCATTACCCAAGACTTTGTCCTGAGGCTTGCCGAAGGGCTTGCTTAACTGAATAATTTCGCCCATGAAAGGACTCATTAAGATACCATTTCTAAGCCTTTTTGGCAATCCGGGCTTTTTTTATTACCTGAAATATGCGATTATATAGGTACTATGAGGCAGTCACAGCTATTTACGCGTACAAAGAGAGAAAATCCTAGCGATGAAGAAGCTAAAAATGCTCAGCTTTTGATTCGTGGCGGTTTTATCCACAAAGAAATGGCAGGTGTTTACTCGATTCTTCCTCTTGGATATAGAGTAATGGATAAGATTATCGCTATTGTAAAAGAAGAAATGGATGCTATAGGGGGTGTTCAAATGAAAACATCAGCCCTTCAAAATAAAGAGTCTTGGGAAAAGACCAATCGCTGGAGTGATGATGTGGTTGATGTTTGGTTTAAAACCAAACTTCAAAGTGGCTCTGAGCTCGGACTTTCTTTTACTAATGAAGAAGCATATTCAAATATTGCGAAAAATTTTGTAAGTTCATATAAAGATCTTCCTTTTTATCCGTATGACTTCAAAACAATTTTTAGAAATGAAACTCGTAGTAAGAGCGGTATGCTTCGAGGACGCGAGTTTTATTGGAAGGCTTTATATTCTTTTTCAAAAGATTTGGCACAACATAATATGTTTTATGAAAAAGCAAAACAGGCTTATCATAATGTTTTTAAAAGAGTTGGCATTGGAGAATATACATATATAACATTTGCTTCGGGTGGAACATTTTCTAAGTATTCTCATGAATTCCAAACTATTTCCGAAGCAGGTGAGGATACTATTTATATAGATGAGGAAAAAGGAATAGCTATCAACAAAGAAGTATTTAATGATGAAGTACTCGCTGAGCTTGGTGTTGATAAAAATAAAATTATGGAGAAAAAAGCTATTGAAACAGGTAATATATTTTCTCTTGGATCAAAGTTCTCTGAACCTTTTGAGCTCAATTATAAAAATGAAAACGGGGAAGACATTCCTGTTTTTATGGGCTCTTACGGGATAGGAATAACAAGGCTAATCGGTACAGTCGTTGAGATTCTCTCTGACGACAAAGGCATAGTTTGGCCGGCATCTATTGCTCCATTTACAGTACATCTTGTTGCTCTAGGAGAAGACATGAGTGAGGCTGAAGATGTTTATAAAGAATTAAATAATAATGGTATCGAAGTTTTATTTGATGATAGAGTAGGCGTAACCGCCGGAGAGAAATTTGCAGATGCTGATTTGCTTGGTATGCCACTAAGAGTTGTTGTTTCAAAGAGGAGTCTAGAAAATGGTGGCGCAGAGGTAAAAGGTCGTACAGATTCAGAGAGCGTTATCGTTCCTGTTAATGAAATAATTTCTCATGTTAAAAAAGTTATACAGTAGATTTTCAAATGATATAGGTATTGATCTGGGCACTGCTAATACTTTGGTTTATTTGCGTGGATCAGGCACAGTTATCAACGAACCTTCGATAGTGGCTGTTAATCAAAAAACAGGGCAAATAGTTGCTATAGGTAGAGAAGCCAAGAAGATGTGGGGTAAAACACCGGCTCACATAAATATCGTTAGACCTCTTGTTGAAGGTGTCGTTTCTGATTTTGAAATCACTGAGGAGATGCTAGCTTATTTTATTCGTAAAACTGAAAAAATAAATAAAAAATTTTTTCGACCAAAAGTTTTGATAGGTGTACCAAGCGGTATCACAAATGTTGAGATGAGAGCAGTTTATGATGCTGCTATCAATGCTGGGGCTAGAGAAGTGTTTTTAGTAGAAGAAGCAATGGCTGCTGCTATAGGAGTAAGGCTTCCGGTGCTTTCACCTACTGCGAGTCTGATAGTTGATATTGGTGGAGGTACAACAGACATAGCCCTCATTGCGCTTGGTGGCATAGTCAGATCGCTAAATTTAAGAGTTGCCGGAGATCATTTTAATAATAAAGTCATTGATTACTTAAGAGATGAATTTAAGATTTTGGTAGGAGAGCAAACAGCTGAACAAATAAAAATAGTTATAGGTAGCGCCATAGAGGGAGACTATAGAGAATTTGAAGTTCGGGGGCGAGACTTGATATCAGGACTTCCAAAAGCTTTAGTAGTGACTGATGGAGATATAAGGGAGGCGCTAGGTTACCCCGTGTCTTTGTTGGTTAGAAGTATTCGTGAAGTTTTAGAATCAGCGCCACCAGAGATGGTCTCTGATATCTTAGGACAAGGCATAGTCTTAACAGGTGGAGGAGCTCTTCTGCAAGGTCTCTCTGGTCTTTTGGAACAAGAACTTAAAATACCAGTTTATATAGCTGAAGATCCTCTTTCTGCTGTTGTCAGAGGTACCGGTATAATTTTAGAGTCTTTTGAAGAGTATAAAAGTGTTTTATTATCTATAGAAGACCATGTCACAGTTTCGTAATAATAAAAATAACTATTTTTTCATAATAACTGCCTTTGTAGTAAGTGTGGTTTTGTTATATTTTATTTTTTCTTGGATCACTAAATTTAAAACTGCAATAATGCCTGTAAACAGCGATAGTGCTTCGCTTGCTTTTGAATCAAAGCAATCTTTAATAAAAAAAGTAGTATCTTTGCAAACTACTCTAGATAAACAAAATGCTTCTTTAGTAGCACTTTCCTCATTAGAGAAAGAAAATGAAAATTTAAAAGCACAGCTCGGAAGGAGTTTCGATAAGGACACAGGAGTATTGGCAAGAGTTATTTTTACACCCAACCGTTCCTTGTACGACACTATGATTTTGGATGCAGGTAGTGATGAAGGTATAGAACAAGATCAAATAGTATATGCATTTGGAGATACTGCGCTTGGCACTATTTCTGATGTGCAAAACAAGAGCTCAACAGTACTTTTATATAGTTCTCCAAACAGAGAAACTGTAGGCAATATAACAGGGAGCAATATTGCTGTGACACTTATTGGCCGAGGTGCGGGTGAGTATGAAGTTCGAATGCCTAGAGACATATCTTTTGAACAAGGGGGTATAATTTCAGCTCAGTCATTAGAAGTTCACACTTTGGCAACAATTCAGAAAATAGTTACAGACCCTAGAGATCCTTTCCAAAGACTCTTAGCGAAAGCCCCGGTAAATTTACAGACACTTAAGTGGGTGATAGTTAAATAAAAAAACTCCTTATTTTTAAATAAGGAGTAATAAAAGGCGTAACTCGCAGAGGGGATTCGAGCCCCACAACCATGACTCTTCTGACGGCCCGCTTTACAAATTAAGCTATTTGAGTCTCCGCCTTTTATAGAGTTTAAGTATCATTGTTAACTTACCACGCAATTTTTTATTATAAGGATCTTTGTGCCAACCATTTTTTTCTCTAAGATAACTTCTTGCTATTAAAAGAATACAACCTTCAACAATTGTTTCTTTTGTATCAACTGTTTCATTAGGATACTTTTCCTTTTTTACCGTAAGGTCAAAAAAGTACTTACCATCACTATTTTTAAATAGTCTTGTAATAAAACCACTTTTTAATATAGTTTCAGAGAAAAAAGAGTAACTATTAATACAATCCTCCCATATTTCTATGCATCTTAATTGGTAAGTATCAAGAACACTATTATCTATATTGGGTACCTTTTCTAAGTAATCCATTTAAATAATTTTTTCTAAATTTATAGTATTAAAATTAAATAGTCAACATATCAGTTTTATAGTAAAGTAATCGAGTGAAATTCAAAATTGAGAAAAAATTAGATGGCACCTTGGCTCGGGCGGGTGAGATACAAACAAAAAACGGCGTTATCAAAACACCAGCTTTTGTGACTGTTGGTACTAAAGCAACAGTTAAAGCTTTGACAGCTGAGCAAATTCGTAGCTTAGGAGCTCAAGTAGTCTTGGCTAACACTTATCATTTATATCTACAACCTGGTACTGAGATAGTTAAAAAAGCAGGAGGTTTTGGTCCGTTTATGGATTGGTCAGGTCCGACTATGACAGACTCTGGTGGTTTCCAAGCTTTTTCTCTTGGTGCGGCATTTGGCACTGCAGTGTCAAAAGTAGCCTCAGCTGATACTCCAGTTGAAGATATTTCTACTACAGCAGGCCAGCTGGCAAATGTCACAGATGAAGGCGTTACCTTTAAAAGTCATATTGATGGCTCGATGCATTTGTTTACTCCAGAGAGTTCTATGAAAGCACAATGGGATATTGGAGCTGATATGATATTTGCCTTTGATGAATGTACTAGCCCAACAGCGCCTTATGAATACCAAAAAAAGTCACTATCTAGAACATATGAGTGGGCTAAGAGGTGTATAAACTCTCATGAAAAGCTCGATAAGAAAAAAGAACAAGCACTCTTTGGTGTTGTTCAAGGAGGTCGACATCAAGATTTACGAGAAGAAGCAGCAAGATCTATCGGATCTTTAGAATTTGATGGATTTGGCATAGGAGGATCTTTTACCAAGGACGACATAGCTACTGCTGTAACTTGGGTTAACAAAATCCTTCCAGAAGAAAAACCTCGCCATTTACTTGGCATAGGTGAGCCAAGGGATTTGTTTGATGGTGTAGAAGCAGGTTGTGATTTGTTTGATTGTATTGCTCCAACTCGTATGGGTAGACACGGGACTTTGCACACTAAAGACGGCAGATTAAATATTCGTAACTCAGTTTTTACAACAGATTTCAACAGGATTGAAGAAGACTGCACATGTTATACATGTACTCACCACACTCGTGCATATTTAGCACATTTATTTAGGGCTGATGAAATGACAGCTGCAACACTTGCCTCTATGCACAACCTGCATTTTATCCTAAGACTAGTTGAGAAAATGAGAGAAACCATACTAAATGGCACTTTTTTAGATTTTAAACAGTCTTTTTGTGAAAGATATTATAAAAAGTAGTATAATAAAAATATGAAACTTCAAAAAACATTAATTTATTTTCTTATTTTTACAGTAGTTGCATCTTTGTTTACTTACGGAATAGTTGTCAAAGCTTATAGTGTTGAAAGCGTCTACGATATAGACTCTCTCGGGTCGTAATTTTATAATAAGCCCATTTTCCTATATACTGGCTTTTGTGGATAAATTTAAATTAACCAGCTCATTTGAGCCTGGTGGCGATCAACCAGAAGCTATAAAAAACCTACTCTCTGGTATTAAAAAAGGCTACAAAAACCAAACACTTCTAGGTGCGACTGGCACTGGTAAGACTTTTACCATGGCTAATATTATTGCCGAGGTTCAAAAGCCGACTTTAGTCATAGCTCACAACAAAACTTTGGCTGCTCAGCTTGCTAGTGAATTCAAAACTTTCTTTCCTGAAAATGCGGTTCACTATTTTGTTTCTTATTATGATTATTATCAGCCAGAAGCCTATATGCCTACGACTGATACATATATCGAAAAGGACGCTCAGATAAACAAAGAAATAGATAGACTTCGTCATGCTACAACCCAAAGCCTTTTGACTCGTAAAGATGTCATCATCGTAGCTTCTGTTTCTTGTATTTATGGTTTGGGTTCTCCGGTAGAGTACGAAAAGGTAAATTTCAAAATAGAAAAAGGTATGAAAATCTCTCGTACAGAAACTATGCAAAAGTTGATAGCGATTCACTACGAAAGAACAAATGCCGATCTTTCGCCTGCTCAGTTTCGAGCACTTGGCAATACTGTTGAAATAATGCCAGTGTCTGAGACTATCCAGTATCGAATAACTTTTTCTGGAAATAAAATAGATGAAATTTTAAAGATAGATCCTGTATCGTCTAAGATTTTAAAAGAAGAAGACTTTGTCTATATCTTCCCGGCTAAACACTTCATAACTGCTCCAGAGCAAAAAGATAGCGCAGTTAAAGCTATCGCCAATGAACTTAAAGAGCAACTCTCTTATTTTGAAAAGGAAGGAAAGCTCCTTGAAGCAGAGCGTCTCAAAAGACGGACTTCATACGACATGGCGATGATAAAGGAAATGGGCTATTGCTCAGGCATAGAGAACTATTCTCGTTTACTCTCAGGCAAAGGCCCAGGTGAACCACCAGAGACACTTCTTTCATACTTCCCACACAAAGCAGATGGAACGGCCGACTTCCTACTTTTTATAGACGAATCTCATGTGACCATCCCTCAACTCGGCGCCATGTATGCTGGCGATCAATCTAGGAAAAACACACTTGTAGAGTTCGGTTTCAGACTTCCGAGTGCCAAAGACAACAGGCCACTAAAATTTGATGAATTTAAAGAAAGAGTAAATCAAAGTATTTTTGTTTCAGCTACTCCTGGAAAATACGAAGCAGAAAATAGTGAGCAAACAGTCGAGCAGATCATTCGCCCGACTGGTCTTGTTGATCCTGAAGTTTATGTTAGGCCTATTTTAGAAAATGGCGATTATCAAGGACAAGTCCAAGACTTCATACAAGAATGTCTAGAAGAAATTAAAAAAGGCGGAAGAGTCTTGGCGACAACCCTAACCAAGAAAATGGCTGAAGACTTGGCGACCTATCTCAAGGAACGAGGTGTCAAAGCTGAATACATGCACAGCGATATCAAGACTATCGAACGCATACAGATTATTACTAAGTTTCGTAAGGGCGCTTTTGATGTTTTGGTTGGTGTTAACTTACTTAGAGAAGGTTTAGATATGCCTGAGGTTTCTCTTATAGGAATACTTGATGCTGACAAAGAGGGATTCCTTAGAAGTGAAGTTTCTCTTATCCAAACTATTGGCCGAGCCGCTAGAAATGCAAATGGTCGAGTTATTCTTTATGCTGATAGCATTACCGGCTCTATGGAGCGCGCTATAGGCGAGACTAAGCGTCGTCGTGATGTTCAGCTCGCTTATAACAAAAAGCACGGTATTACTCCTAAAACTATTTCAAAAGCTATCAATGATATCACCGAAGGCATGGAAAGCGATCATGCAAAAGCAGTAAATGCAGAACTAGTACTAGATATGGAGCTCTTTGCAGCGGTAGAGAAAGCTAGTGGCAAAAAGGGTAGAGGTAAGAAAAATCCTATTGAGAAGTTGATATCGCTAAAAGAGGCTGAAATGAAAGAAGCTGTGAAAGTCCTCGACTTCGAAACCGCCGCTATCTTACGAGACGAAATAGTAGTCCTCAAAGAAAAGACTTATATAAATCCTTAAAAATAAGCATAATAATAGTGTTTGAAAAACAAACCAGATAATGGGATAATACTATTAGTTATGTATGCAAAAGATTTAAAAGAGAAACTTCAAGTGGATTTTGATATTAGTGCTATTTATGCACAAAATCTTGTGTATAGATTTTTAAAGTCAAAAGATCCTATTCAACTTGCATCTAAAGAGATAAGTGAAAAAGCAAAACCGTTTGTAAAATGGGTTGGCGGTAAGCGACAACTTCTAAAACAGTTTAAAGCAATGAATCTTTATCCACCAGAGAGATTTAATGTTAAGGCAGGTAGATATTTTGAGCCTTTTGTTGGAGGAGGAGCGGTATTTTTTGATTTACTACCAGAGAAAGCTTATTTGTCAGATCTTAATGAAGAATTGATTATTACTTACAATGTTATAAAAAATAATGTTGAAGCACTTATAAAATCATTAAAAAAGCACAAGTATGAAAAAGAATACTTTTTGAAAGTCCGAACTAAAGATTGGAAGAAGCTGTCAGAAATAGAGATTGCCTCAAGATTTATTTTTCTCAACAGAACAGCTTTTAATGGTATGTATAGAGTAAATAGTAAAGGAGAGTTTAATGTACCATTTGGCAAATATAACAATCCGCTTATTTGCGATGCAGAAAATTTAAGAAAAGTTTCTAAAGCTTTGAAAAATGTAGAAATAAAACATCAAGATTATAAAGCGGTATTAAAGAAAGCTAAAAAAGGAGACTTTGTATATTTTGATCCGCCGTATTATCCAGTTAGCAAAACTGCATCTTTTACCTCATACAATGCTGATAGCTTTCTAGACAAAGAACAATTAGAACTCCGTGATACTTTTGTAGAACTCTCAAATAGAGGTTGTTTTGTTATGCTTTCAAACTCTGACACACCATTTATAAATAATATATATAGCGATATAAAAGATGTGCGAATAAACAAAGTCCAAGCTGGTCGGGCTATAAATTCAAAATCTTCTGGTCGAGGGAAAATTACAGAAGTATTAGTAACTAATTATTAAATGTATGGAAGAAAAATATTCAGATTCAGTTAGAAATATAAAAATAGAAGGAATATGTTCAGACAGTAAATTTGGAGAACTTAATTTTGAGTCAATAATCAACCTTCTTAAGTCTATGGTTTCTGAGGTTGTTGAACTAGAAGATTTAGATTATAGAAATAATTTAACCCAATCTGAAATAAATCAAATCGATAGTGCTAGAAATAATCTTAGAAATTATATAAATCAAATTGAAAACTTTTCCATAACACAGCCAAACGCTGCTCAAGTTAGAGAGGGTATTATACAAAATTTACAAAGTTACTATGAAAATTCTTTTGCTAGTCAAACTAGACAGGCACTACTCTACTTAAGAGATAAGGTTCGTCTTAATGCTAAAAACAGTGAATCAGAGTACAGGAAATTAGCTAGTGAGCTTCAAAAACTTGTCTCTGAAGTAAAAACAGAAAAAGAAAAATTAAAAGCCGATCAAGAATCTATAAAACAAGATAGAGGAATTGTAAGTAGTAAATACTTGTCAGAGTTTTTTGAAAATGAATCTTCTGATGCAAAAATAGAATCTAATAAATTAAAAGCAAAGTTTGAGAAATTTACAGGATTTTTAACAATTGTAGTTTTTATTTGTTTTGCTGTTTATTTAGTAATTAGAAAAAATTTAATTGAAGATAATAGTCTTAAGATAGAATTTGCAATAGTAACTGCTACGTTTGTAGCTATTTTATTTTTCTATGTCAGAGTTCTTTTACGAGAATACAATATTTCAAAACATATTCAGATTAGTAATAAACACAGAGCTAATGTTGCATCAACTGTACAAGGACTTTTATCTCAAGTAGATCAAGATCCTGAGCTTAAAACTTCTCTTGTTAAAGAGGCTAGTACTGCAATTTTTCAATCAGACTCTACGGGTTATTTGACTAAAGATCAAATAGAAGTCAGTACTCCTATAAAAGAAGTTGTAAATACAATAATGACAAAAAACTAACCATTTATGGCAAATAGTAATTCTTGGAAAAAAATATTTGATGATTACAAAATTTTGAAACATGATTTTTCGAAAGAACCTTTTTATTTATCTGCAAAGGATATAAAAAAATCAGTTCAAGATTTTAAAGGGACATCAGAAAAAGAAGTTCGTATTTTATGTAAAATGGATACAAGAGAAAGCCTGCCTGATATTATGAAGGAAAATGGTCTAATTTTATTACCAGTGAAAAATAAATTCTATGTAATTGTAAAAGGTGAAGGTTATATAGATATACCAGATGTAGAAGGTGAAGCAGAGTTATATAACACAAAGCTGGATTTCGATTTAGATACAACTAAAATAGGTGACTCTGAAATGCAACACCTTGATTTTGCTTACGCATCTAGCCTAATCAGAACTTTTATGGGAGATAATAGTTTGGTTTTAACCATAAGGGGTAGAAAGTATACTCCAGAATTTTCATATAAAGTTGGCAACAATACTCTTGAAACAAAAAGTGTTCAGACAGAAGTAGACGCCGGTTATGAAGGAAAAGATAAAATTGTTTTGATTGAAGCAAAAAATTCAACGACAAAAAATACAATAATTAGACAGTTATATTATCCATACCGACAATGGTCAGAATATACAAAAAAGAAAGTCTACCTTCTTTTTTTTGAAAAAAGAGGAGATGAGTATCTAATTTGGCAATATGAGTTTACTGATAAAAATGACTACAACTCGATTAAACTTGTTAAATCAAAAAAATATAAAATAGTTTAATGAATAAAAAAGAATTAAAACTTCATCCGGAGAATTTTGAAATGGAGTGTACTAGCGTGTGGGCATTTCCGAGGAGGGGGAATTGGGCTACTCACGTTTCAGATTGGCGAGGAAATTGGTCTCCAGAAGTCGCTCGTAATCTTATTTTGAGATACTCAAAAGAAGGAGATCATCTGCTCGACTGTATGATAGGTGGCGGGACTACTGCTATTGAAGCCAAGATTTTAAATAGACATATTACCTGTATAGATGTAAACGAAGAAGCAATAAAAAGAACTATTAAATCTTTAGAATTCGAAGTAGGTAATAAATCTAAGCAAAGGGTTTTAAAAGGTGATGCTCGAGATATGAGTTTTATCAAAGATAATGAGATAGATTTTGTACTTACTCATCCACCATATGTAGATATTATTAAGTATAGCGATGGAAAGATAAAAGAAGATATTTCGGGGATTCATGACATAGATAAATTTGTAGACGAGATAGAGAAGATTGCTAAGGAATTATATAGAGTTCTAAAGACTGGAAAATACTGCGCAATCTTGATGGGTGATACTAGGAGACAAAAAATGTATCAACCTTTAGCTTTTAAGGTTATGGAGCGATTTTTGAAAGTAGGTTTTGTTTTAAAAGAAGACATTATAAAAAGACAGTTTAATTGCAAAGCTACTGGTTTTTGGGTTAATAAATCAAAAGAAGCAAACTTTTTGTTAATAATGCATGAGCATCTTTTTGTTTTTCAAAAATAATTAATTTTTCTTAGCTAAAGGATGAAGGTGAGAAACTATTCCAATAGCAGTAGCGATGATGACTAGATTTTTGATGATGTATTGACCTTCAAGTGTCGGAACGAAAGCTGATTGCCAAACAATGCTCGGTAAAAAGATAAGAGGTAGAAATGTTGTAACCATGTGGAACAAAAGTAGAGGGAAAACTACTCTCT
>JADZEV010000016.1 GCA_020850295.1 Candidatus Nomurabacteria bacterium | reverse complement strand
GGGAGCTGCTCTACCAACTGAGCTATAGAGGCAATATATTTGTATATTTACAAATTAGTTTATTAAAGACCTTTTGCGTTGAAGCCGCTACAACTGAGCTATAGAGACATACCTTCTACACACTGTGCCCGGGAAAGGACTTGAACCTTCACATCTTGCGATATCAGTTCCTAAGACTGACGCGTCTACCAATTTCGCCACCCGGGCACACTATGTAGAATGTCCCTTATTCTACAACACCCTACTTCCCTTTTCAAGCTAATATTTATAAGCTTTTTATCTATATTGACAAAAGTATTTAAATCTGCTATAATTAAATAGAAAAGTACATATTCCATCACAAATAAAACATACTAAATGAAAAAGATATTTTTTTCACTTACCTTACTTTTTTTCTCATCTTTGAGCTCTAAAGGCCAGAAGTACGAGGTTGATCACTTTGAAGTAGATCAATCCGGCATGGCAACAGTTTATTTGGTCAATGAAAATAACCAGACTAAAACAGTTACCATTAGAGCTTTGATAAATCCTGATACAAGAGGCAGAAACGCCCGCCTTACCGGCAGGCAGGGATTGCTCTTGTCCCCTATTATTAGGCCAGGAGGATGGGAACAAAATAATTATGGAGAAACTGTTTGCCAAGGCTTCTCATATAATCTAGGCTTTACTGCATCTTTTGCAACTGTCTACATTATTGAAGGCTCCTGGAACCAGGATGGAACAAAAATAAGCTACTCCGGAAGAGAGGAAAGCGTAATTTACAATACTCCAAATCCATCAGACTGGGTAAATAAGTACGGGGTTGGAGAATATGAGATTCCTAATTTCACCCAAAGTGTTACTGTAAATAAGGTTGACACTAGGTACATAGGTAATTTTTAAAATCTCATGAAAGAAAGTGCAAGCCGTTCATAATTATATGAACGGCTTTTTACTTGACAAAAAGTATATAATATGCTATTATTGTATAGAAATAAAAATATTTTGCTCATCAATAAAATAATAATAAAATGAAAAAAATACTAACATTGGCTATTTTGGCTACTACCTTGTTTTCTACAAGTTGCGTAAAAAACAGTGAAATATTTCGCGGTGAAAGTATGTTATATACATATCGACCGTCAAATCTCAGGCCAACAATTGTTGGTACTCCGATCAATGGAGTAGCTGTAATTTATGTAAATGGAAAAAATATCCCTGTACAATGCGTAACACCTACAAACCCCGTAGGAGATGTGGTAATCACAGATCCTCCTATGAGCCCAACATCTTGGGAATGGTTTCAAAACAATGGGGTTGGTGAATACAGACCAAGTGGTATGACCTACAATTCATCTGCGGGTTTTTCAAGTAGTTATTGTAAAGGTTACTTTGTAGAAATCTATGCAAACGGAATGTGGGTATTCCATAACGGAGTATCGCTCCCTTGGTTAAGTCAACCAAATCCAGCGGAAGTAATTTCTAGTTTTGATTTTAATATTGTAGGAAAGTTCAATTACAACTCATTGCCTTATGTAAAAAAAGCAATAAGAGTATCACCAACAAAGATTGGTGTAGAGTGGTAAATTATAGTCAAACAAATAGCTTTAAACCGCTTCAGTTCTGAAGTGGTTTTTTCTTTTTAAGATATTTGTTCCTTTATAGAAGATGCTTTAGAAGCATCAGCAAGAATCGCTTCTACTTCATCAAGAGATTTCATCATCTCCATCCCTTCCTTTTGTACTTTTGCAATAGCAGCATCTTTCTCAACAGCATCTACAAAAAAAGCAAAAGCTATTTCTTTTCTCATATTTTCTGGAAATTCATTTATATTTTCAACTAGAAAGTTCCGAGCACCCTCTTCGTCTCCTTTTTCAACAAAAACCATGAAAGCTTCGTGTAATTCTTTTTGTGTCATAATTTTATTTTAAATTAGCTTTATTAATAGTAAGTGATTCAATTGAGAACAAAGAAAAGATCGCACCCCAGAAACCTAAACCTTTTTTCTGTGCCTGCTCTTCTTTTTTGGCTTCTATGAAAGAATCCCTAATCAAATCCTGTTCGGCTGTATTTAGTTCTGACCAATCTTTTCCTTCTGGTAATGGAGTCATCAATTTGAAATCTTCCCAGTCTTCTTGCTGTTGTTCTTCTGTCTGCATTTGACCTTTTGACTCTTTAAAGCCATCAACTGGAACTTTTTCTTTTTTATCTCCTATAAGCTCTTTGGCAACCGCAGAGCGAATCTCGATATCACTAGTAAGGCTAGCTAAAAATTCTCCTATGTTACTTCTATGTAATTTCATTGCTTCAGTAGTCAAATCAAGTTCTTCTTTTTTAGAACCCATAAGCTCTGCTCTTCTACTAGCCCAAGATCCGCCAGTTAAAAAGTTGGCTGCTTTTTTCCAGTTTCCCCATTTTTCTTTAACAGCAGATTTTAGGGCTTTGGCACGCTCCTCTGGGTCTTCTATAGCCATAGCTTTTAAGTAACTTTCTGGCTTAATACCTCTATCGGCACACATTTTAGTAATCTCTTCATCGAGATCTTTGTATATACCTGATTTAAATTCATTTTTATCTTTAACAGCACCATAAAATGGGTCAAACTGATCAGGATTTCTAATAGCTAATCTTGCAAGTTCCTCTTTAACCATATCCCTATAAGCATCAATACCAACTAAGCCGACTATCTTTTTAAGTTCTGGATTATGATCAGTATAAGCAGTTACCACATCATTGGTTATAGATTCTTTAGCAACCTTAACCTCTTGCATAGTGTTTAGAAAGTCTAGACGATGATTATCCAATTCACTAATATCATCCTCTGTTAGCTCTCCGCTAGCCATTCTTTTTGAAAGCTCTAGATCACCTTCTCTGGCCATTATTTCACCAAAGAGGTCGCTATCTTCTTTTTTACCTAAAATTTCCTTAAGAGTTGTCTTTTGCCATTTTGGTGTTTGTTCTTCTTCTGAAACCGAATTTTTATCTAGCTCTTTTTCGTATGCTTCTAACATAATGAATTTTTCTTTATTTTATATAGGTAAATAATACCTTTTTTGACATCATATATATAGTTGACAAATAGATATTAATTTGGTATAATACTAAAGAATTAAACAATTTTTCTTTAAAAAAATATAACAAAATGAGTAATAAAAAACCTAAATTAGCTTTTGTTTCGGCAATATCTCCTCAACCAGGAAATCTTTATACCGAAACAATGTTTTACAAACCAAAAAGGACTTTGAGGTTTGAAACATCTTCATCACTAGAGGTAGCGGTCTTCCCTTACGGATTCGGTACATTTAAATTAACCTGGTCTGAAGAGGTGGCTGATCTTAAAACAGCTAAAGAAACAACAAACCCTGATGGCTCTAAGAAGTATTCATCTTATAGAGAGTTTCTAAACTCAAACCTAGTAATAGGTTACAGAACAGAATATGTAAAGTTTTTCAAAGAGGTTGAATCACATCCTTTTGTGGTGGAATCCACTTCGGCTGAAGACGGTGTATCATCAGAGATAGTTATAAACATAATTGTTAAAATTAACTATCCAAAAGATGGTGGACCCCTTAAGATACTAAAATTAAACGACCCTTTCGGTTTTATTTTTGGATTTATTAATGAAGCTATTGTCCGTTGGGCAAATAGTAAAAACTCCAAGGATATTAGAAGGATGAGTACGGATGCAAGCACTAAACCTTTTGAGGAAATAAAAATTAACGACACCTATTACCTTGATTATCTTAATGAAAATAAATTCAAAAGTTATGAAATTGAAGTAATAGATGTAAACCTAAAAACTGTTGTGCTCTCAGAAAGATCAAAAGATGTTTTGGAAGGTGAACAAAAAGTGGTAATTGCGAAATCAGCAACAGAGGAAGCGGAGGAAACAAAAAAGAAAAGAGTTTTATTGAGTGAAGCAAAAGATGCTGAAAATAAAGTAGAACTGTCTTTTATCAAAGGAGATTTAGAAGCAAAAGAAAAGTTTCTGAAAAATAGCTCTGATGCTTTGCAAAAAATCAATAACGGCTATGCTTCGGGAACCAAGCTAAGAACTTTGGTTATAGGAAGTGAGAACGACATACTTTCCAAACTAATAACCGCCACCAAGGTTGCTAACGAATCCGAAAAAGGAGGTAAGTCATGAGCGAGGCAATTATCGTTGAAGTTATAGGGTTTCTAGTTTTTTTATTTACATTACTTGTAATCAAAAAAGGTAATGTAAGAAGAAGCTGGCATTTAGTTGCGCTTGTAACCTTAGTGGTTTTACCATCGATTTGGTTCGGGGTGACATGGATTATCAAGGAAATTAAAAACTTTGATATTTCTAAAAATGCCTTACCCTGGTTTTTAATTCCTTTGGTAATAATATTGATTATTATCGTCTTCTTCAGGATAACTAAGCTGAAGGTGGAAAACAGCGGTTTTAAATTAAGATGGCTATGGTGGATACCTGCGCTTGTTGGACTATTTTTTTTGGGAAGGTGGTTTTATGTAGACTATATACTTAAACCTGAAATTCTTAAAGATTATTCAAAAACAAGTACCATTTATCCAAGATTTGATGTTAACGGAGAAAACTGCGTTAATTCAAATACTTGGTATAAATTAGAAGACAGCGAACCATTGATGAGTTTTATATCAAAAGATGGTAATCCACTTAACTATCAGATAGTTATGCTTGGCCACGAAAGTCGCAATTGGACCAGAAAAACAAGCTCAAAATCAACAGGCGAGGTTTCAGATGAACCTACAAGTAAATTACAGCCTTATGATGAAGCAAAAATTGGTTTAGCCAGGATTAAGTTCGACAGAAACACTGTTGTTGTAGTTTTTAAGAAATAAAATGGTTTTTGTACAAAACAAAAGCCTGCACATAGTGCAGGCTTTTTTTATTTTGGTATATTTATTTCTTTTATAGGAGGAGGAGTAAATATTTGTTCTTTGTTGTTGATACTAGGATTACCTAGTCCGAAAGTATTTATCAAAATATTTAAAATACCATAAACACCTACCATGATAACTAGTCCAATAATCCCCCACATCATATGCTTTTGACCCTTTTGTCTGGCTTCTGGATTGTTAGCATTTCTAATGAACTCTGCTACTCCCCAAATAAAGACCACGAAGGCAACAATGAATGCAAACTGAATAAGAGGATTTAGTATCGTCCTGTTTATATCAAAGACTATTGAGTCAAATGATTTTGCGTAGGCGACATAGTTGAACATATATCTGTATTTATATACAACGAGGTGGAGTTACAGATGTATTATATATCATACCTGGAGGACAAGGCACATCTCTAGAGTTTAGAGAGCCTGTTCCAACACCTAGAGTACTAGTGATAAGCCTAACAATACCCCATATAGCAACTATTACAAAAAGACCTATGATGCCTCTTATCATTGCCTTTTTACTCTCTTCTGCCTTGGTAGCATCCTTTGCTCGAATATAACCAATAACAGTCCAGATGAAATACAGGGTAGCTGCAATCATCAAAAATGTTGTTAATTGCTGACCAAATTTAAGTAGTTTTTCTACCCAAGTATCAATGTAAGCAGTATTTGGGGTACCTTGAATTGTTACCTGAGCTAAAGCTTGGCTTGGAAAAACCAGAACAGCAAAAATGAATAATGATTTAACGATGTTTTTCATAAATGAAATCTTAAAAATTAATTCTTATTTTAATAAATACTATAACCCTATAAGTATACCACAATCCTACTTTTTACAAGGGTTATCTTTAGTGTCTGTTAAACACTCCGTTTGAAGTTGTGGAACAGTATTTCCTAACCCAAAGGTGCTCGTCACAATTCTCACTATCCCCCAGACAGAAACCATCACTGTCAAAGCTATGATGCCCCAATATATAAACTTTTTACTCTCTTCTCTTTTCTTAACATCATCTGCTCCACGGATAAACATAACCATTCCCCAAAGGAAGTATAAGAAAGCCAATGTGAAAATAAGTGGAATAATAGCGCTCCCTATAACACACTTAAGCCAAACCAAAATATCAAGTAGTGAATCAAAAGATATAAGGTCACAAGAGTCTAGTATTGGTGAACTAGATTGAGGTGTCGGGGCAATAGTTCCTGGATTTGTTCCACTGTTAGTTGGG
>JADZEV010000015.1 GCA_020850295.1 Candidatus Nomurabacteria bacterium | reverse complement strand
TTATTCTTCCACAAGGTGCCTGTTGTGGATCTCGAGTGGAATGAAAAAGTATTTATATTTTTTCATTCCACTCGGGGTCTAACTAGATGTAGCTTTCGTGCTGGGAGGAAGGAGAGGATGACGCCAGGTCAGCATGTCCCTTTGATGGCATGGGCCACACACATAATACAATGGTTACTACAATGGGTCGCGATAGAGTGATCTTGAGCCAATCCTAAAAGGTAGCCCTAGTTCGGATAGAAGTCTGCAACTCGACTTCTTGAAGCTGGAATCGCTAGTAATCGCAGGTCAGCCAAACTGCGGTGAATACGTTCTCGAGTCTTGTACTCAACGCCAGTCAATTCAAGGGAGCCGGTAGTACCCAAAGGCTCTCCATAAGGAGGGACTACGGTAAGATCGGTGACAGGGAATAAGTCGTAACAAGGCACGGCTAGCGGAAGCTGGTCGTGGATTAACTCAAATTGAGATTGTTCTTAGAGAAATCTAAGGATTGATACGGTTGATTCTTTCGAAAGAAAGAGTGTTGTGGTAAGCGACCTAATGCTTACTCCTTGCATCAAGGTTATGATGCAAAAAACCATTAGTGTGTATCTATAGAACACAATAATGGTAGAATGAGGCAATAGAAAGATGATTGCTTTGCATAAAACAAGACAGACTCGCGTTCTCTATATATTTTCAATAATTGCAATTGGAGCACTTTTATTAGTGCTCTTTTTGCTTTTGAGGGATGGCCCTAAGAGTGTGAATAACTCTTTAGAGGATAACACTTATGAAGCTATCTTAAAGATAGGTTCTATGTCTATACCAGTAACTGTTGCTGATACGGAAGAAGAACAGCAAAAAGGCCTATCTGGCACAACATCTTTACCTCAAGATGCTGGCAAACTCTTTATTTTCAACACAGAGGGTGATTATGGCTTTTGGATGAAAGACATGGCTTATAGTCTTGATATTGTTTGGATTGATAAAAACTTCCAAATTATAGACATAACAGAAAACATTTCACCCAATACTTATCCAGAAGTTTTTTATCCATCTCAAAAAGCTCAATATGTACTTGAGCTAAATGCTGGCTTTTCCACAGAACACAATTTACACAAAAACCAATTAATCACCCTCACCAACATTCTCTCTTTTTAAAGACAAAAAATCTTTTTATTTATAGCTCTTCTGACAAGCATCTTTACATTCTCTTTTTTTATTTTAAAGACAAAAAAATCTTCTATTTATTTCTTATTAGCCTTCTGGTTTGTGTATACTACTGATATTAATTTATCAGTTAAACACTTTTTAGTCTTATGACTGTACTCTTAGTTAAAAAAAGAAATGGAACAGTCGTTGATTTTGACCGATCTCGTATTGAGAGTGCCATTTCTCGTGCTTATCAAGCCTCTAAAGTGCTTATTGACTTAGTTTCCTTATCTGATCTCGTAGATAGCGTTATTTTAAGTATAGAAGCTAGCTATACGGGCGATTCTGTTCCAGAGGTTGAAGGTATTCAGAACATAGTTGAAAAGGCTATTGCTGATAAGGGCGATTTTGAGGTTGCTAAAGCTTATATTTTGTATCGAGAAGAGCGTACTAAAGAGCGTAAAAGAGATATTTTCAAAAAAAGAATTCATCTTAAGCCCTATGAGTACCCTGAACTTTACGAATACGTTAGTGCTATTCGCCACTCATACTGGATTCACACAGAGTTTAACTTTGTAGGCGATGTCCAAAACTTCAAGGTTAATGTTGATGAAAAGGAGAGAAGTGTTATCAAGAACGCCATGCTAGCTATCGCTCAGATAGAAGTAGCAGTTAAAACTTTTTGGGGTGACATATATAAGAAGATGCCAAAGCCAGAGGTTGGGGCTGTAGGAGCTACTTTTGCAGAGAGTGAGGTTCGCCACACAGATGCCTATTCTCATCTTCTAGAAATACTTGGGTTAAACGATGCCTTTAAGACCATTGGAGAAGTTCCAGCCTTGATGCGAAGAGTTAATTACCTAGAGAGATCTTTAGCCAACGCACGCAGTGAAGACAATCGGGATTACAGCCAATCTGTCTTATTGTTTTCTTTATTTATTGAGCATGTTTCTTTGTTCTCTCAGTTTTTGGTGATTATGTCCTTCAATAAATACAAGAATTTGTTTAAAGGTATTTCAAACGCAGTTGAGGCTACTTCAAAAGAAGAGCAGATACATGGGCTCTTTGGTATAGACCTTATAAACATCATCAAAGAAGAACATCCCGAATGGTTTGATGCTTTGTTTGAAGAACAGATCCTAGGATTGTGCGAAGAAGCGTTTGAGTCAGAAAAGGAGGTTGTGGACTGGATTTTTGAAAAAGGTGAGATTGATTTTCTCCCTAAAGCCGTAGTAGTAGAGTTCATTAAACAGAGATTCAATAATTCTTTACAAAGTATAGGTATACGTAAAATCTTTGATACGGATCCCGAACTTCTTAAAGAATCAGATTGGTTTTATGATGAAGTTATAGCAACCAAACACGGAGACTTCTTCAATAAAAAATCCATAAATTACAACAAAAAAAGTAAAAGCATTACTAGTGACGATCTTTTTTAGTAGATATTATAAAGAGTGAAAAAAGCATGTATTGGTTAAATGAAAATAGTAGAAAATTTTTAGCAAAAGGATACCTGATGAATGGTCAAGCAGCTGAAGACCGTATTCGTGAGATAGCTGAAAATGCAGAGAAAAGACTAGGGAAGCCGGGTTTTGCTGATAAATTTTACAATTACATGTCAAAGGGTTATTACTCTTTAGCTACACCTATCTGGGCTAACTATGGGCATACTAGAGGGCTTCCTATTAGTTGTTTTGGAAGTTATGTTGCTGATGATATGAGTCGCATACTCTACACACACGCAGAAGTAGGTATGATGACAAAGTATGGAGGAGGAACTTCTGCTTATTTTGGAGTG
>JADZEV010000014.1 GCA_020850295.1 Candidatus Nomurabacteria bacterium | reverse complement strand
TAACTCCTCAAGAAGAAATATCCTTAAGTCTTCCAGAAAATTACGAAGAAATAGTAGGCAAATTTGATGAAGACCTTAAAAAGATAGTTGGAGCGAAAGAAATATCAATTAAAGGAGAAGAGATTATAATTGCTTAATATGAAAATAGTCCCATTGTCAGAAAAATACTTAGACCAAGCTATTTCTTTATGTAGACAAATATTTCCAGAAGATTCTAAAACAGAAAATCCTCCAGAGCTTGGTTTCAAAGAATCCTTGTTTAAAGAAGAATATCTTTGGGCATGGGAAAAATATTATATTGATCGAGTAGAATATTATCTTTTAGTTTCTGAATTAGAAAATGTTATTGGTACTACTGGTATCTATCAAAACACTATTGAAACAGAAGTAGCGTGGGTCGGATGGTTTTGTGTAGACCCACAAGAAAGAGGTAAAGGGTACGGAAGTAAGTTGCTTAGTTTTACAATTGAAAAAGCTAAAGAGTATGGTTATAAATATCTTAAACTCTACACTGATCCTGATGAATCCCCAGAAGCCAAAGAGCTTTATAAGAAGTTTGGTTTTGAGTTTGAAAAAATAGCTGATAATCCTGGAGATCAATTTAAAAATGTAACTTTTTTAAAGAAAATATTATGAAGAATAAAAAACTAGTAATTTTTGATTTCGATGGGGTTATAGTAGAAAGTTTAGATTTATGGTTTGAGGTAACAAAAGAAAGCAACCCAGAGCTAACTAAAGAAGAATATATCTCTATGTCTTATGGTAGTTATATTGAAGCCTCTGAAAAAAAGAATATAACCTATAACCATAATGGTTTAGAAAATTATCGAAATAGATTAATGGAAATAGAAAGTCCGAGAGCACTTATTTCATTTATAGAAAAAAATAATGATAAATATACTTTTGCAATTGTTTCTTCTGGAAATGAGTTAACAATAAAAAAATTTCTTAATAAAGAAAAAATAGAAAGTTATTTTATAGCTGTACTTGGACAAGAAACACATAAAAGCAAAACAGCAAAAATTATAAATTTGTTAGGATTACAGAATTTTGATAATAAAGACTCTGTGTTTATTACTGATACTTTAGGAGATGTTATTGAGGCGCATGAAGCAAGTATAAAAAGTATAGGAGTATTATGGGGGTTGCATGACAGAGAAACTCTAGAGAGAGGTAGACCAGAAGTTATTATTGAAAATCCTGAAGAATTAGAAAAAGTAATTTCAGATATATTAGACTAGTTATATGTACACCATACATCACTGTAAAGCATTTATTTTAAAGAGCGCAGATAGTGGGGAAGCGAACAAAATGATATGGCTTTTTACCAAAGAGTTTGGTTTAGTTGTAGCCAAAGTCCAAGGCGTGAAAAAGGATGGTGCCAAGCTCCGCGCTCACTTGATCGACTATACGCTCATAGATGTTGATCTGGTTAAAGGAAGAGATGTTTGGAGGCTAGTTAATGCCAAGGTAAACACAAACCCTTTTTCTGGAGATTATGACAAAAAAAGAGCTCGTTCATATATTAGAGCGCTCGGGCTTGTTAGTAGATTTTGCATAGAAGAAGGTGAAGAGCCGGGTCTTTTTGAACATCTAGAAAAAACTCTTGAAACTTTGAAAAGCCCATTAGAAGACGGTCAGTTGTTTGACGCTATTGTTTTGTGGAAAATTTTGATACTTCTTGGATATTTAGAACTAGAAGAAGATATGAAAGGATTATTTTCTCAAAATCTTTTAGAGATAACAGTTTCTACAAAAGGTGTTTTACAAAAAATTATTAAAGATGTGACAGATGCTATAAATAGGACACATCTTTAGTTTTTTGTAATGGTATACTACAAAAGTATATGCCTGAAGAAAAAATAGACCATATAGCACAGCTACAAAAAAAGCTTTATGCTCGTGATCCAGAAAGCGCTCCCAAGAGAAGCTTTGGTATCTTGCGTCCGCTTAAAAATAATGTCACTTCTACATGGGGAGAAGATGAACTCGAAAATAAAAAGCGTACTCATAAAACAAAAGTCTCTGGTTATAAAAGGCTTTTTATCGTGGCTTTTGTGTTCTTCCTTTTAGCGCTAGGTGCAGCACTTTTTTCTATTTATCGAGGAGCATTAACACTATCTAGTAAAAATGTTGAAGTAACTATCTTGGGAAACTCTTTTGTCTCTGGAGGAGAAGCTTTGCCAATACAAATAGACATGGTTAATAAAAACGCCGCTGACCTTATCGATGCTCAAATAACTCTTTCGTACCCAAAAGGATCTGTTGATGTCGCCGGGGGAGAATACGAGAGAATAAAAAAACCACTAGGAACAATAGCTTCTGGAAAAACAAAATCTGAATCCTTCTCAGTTGTTTTGTTTGGCGAACAAGGGACAAATAGAACCATATTGGCAACCTTAGAATACAAACTTGCTGGGTCAAATACTGTTTTTGTTAAAGAACAGTCTTTTTCTGTCATGATAAATTCTTCTCCAGTTTCTTTAACCATAGATGCTCCTACCGCAACTGCTTCAAATCAACCATTTACTATGACTATTAGAACTTCTTTCTCAGGAGATACTCTTCTTGATAACGCTATTTTAAGGGTTGAATATCCAAATGGTTTTGTATTTTCTTCTAGTTTGCCTACGCCAGAGATAGGAACAGGTGTCTGGGCGCTTGGTGACATGGTTAAGGGTACAGAAAAAACCATAGTCATAAAAGGTAAGCTGATAGGAGAGGAGCAAGATGAAAAATCTTTTAGGGTTTTTGTTGGTTCAAGAGCTGATACAAACGATTCTCGTATTTCTGTTTCCTATAACTCTTTACTGCATAGAGTTATGATAGCGCAACCTTTTATCTCTGGATCTATATGGGTTGGCAATCAAGATGACAGCCAAGATGTTGTAGCTCTTCCAAACGGTTCTGCTGTTTCAGGCACAGTTAAGTGGGTTAATAACGCTTCAATTCGTATTACTAATCCAGTTTTTGTTTTAGATTTAAACGGAGAAACTGTTGATACATCATCTATAAAAGCAAGGGATGCTATTTATGATAGTTTAGAAAAAAGAATAATTTGGAGTAACGAAACCAATCTAGATTTGAGCTCTATTGCACCAGGAGAACAAGGAGAATTTTCTTTTAATTTTGATACTTTACCTGCAAAACCTGGGACAACAGGAGATATAGTTTTGTCTCTTTCAGTTTCTGGAACTTTCCCAGATAGAGATTTCTTTGAAGACTCTATCTCTGGTATAGATCAAAAGATTATTAGGTTTGCATCTAGATTGCAATTTGCTTCACAGGCGCTTTATTCTATAGGCCCTATTAAAAACACTGGTCCATTTCCACCTAAAGTTGATAAAGAAACTACTTATACTATTTCTTGGATAATGAAGCCGTCGGAGAATGCTCTTTCTAAAGCTACTGCAAAAGCAGTACTTCCTCTAGGTGTAACATGGGCTGGTGTTATATCTCCACAAAATGAAGCAGTTTCTTATGACTCAGAAACCCGAACTGTTTCTTGGAATATTGGTTCGCTTCCTAGAGCTACAAACTCTCAATTCTCTAGAGATGTTTATTTCCAAGTAAAAACTAAACCCACAAAAGCTCAAGTGGACTCAGAGATACAGTTGTTAGGCGAGACTACTATCGAAGCTTTTGACACCGTTGCTAATACTCCTTTATCTACAAACAAGCCTTCTTTGACCAGTAAATTAAGCACTGACCCTGCCTATTCCATAGGTAAAGAAAAAGTGTTACCATAGCCCATAATGAAGCCATCTATGGAACAACTAGTTAGTCTGTGTAAAAGAAGAGGTTTTATATTTCAAGGCTCTGAAATTTACGGAGGCTTAGCCGGGACTTTTGACTACGGACCTCTTGGCGTTGCTCTAAAAAACAATATTAAAAATCTTTGGTGGAAACAATTTGTAGAAAACCGCACAGATATGTACGGTTTTGATGCTGCTATTTTGATGAATCAAAAAGTCTGGCAAGCATCTGGTCATGTTGGAGGATTCAGTGACCCACTAGTTGAGTGTTCAAATTGCAAGAGTCGTTTTAGAGAAGACCAGATAGATACCTCTAAATGCCCATCTTGTGGTAAAGAAGGAACATTTGGACAAGCAAGACAGTTCAACATGATGTTCAAAACAAATGTTGGCGCAGTTGAAAACGAAGACTCTGTTTCATATCTTAGACCAGAGACAGCTCAAGGAATGTTTGTAAACTTTAAAAATATATTAGACACTTTCCACCCAAAGCTTCCTTTTGGTATGGCGCAAATAGGTAAAGCTTTTAGAAACGAAATAGCTCCTAGAGATTTTATTTTTCGTGTTCGAGAGTTTGAGCAAATGGAAATAGAGTATTTTGTAGATCCAAGAAATGAAAAAACAGTAAATGAAATTTTTGACGCTCTTTTTGAAGAACAAATGTCTTTCTTGAAAAAAATCGGATTGGATTCTAATAAGATTCACAAGATAGAAGTTCCAGCAGAGGACAGAGCTCACTACTCTAAAAGAAGCGTAGATACTGAATACGATTTTCCTTTTGGGCAAAAAGAGCTACTTGGTCTTGCATATAGAACAGACTATGATTTATCAGCACACATGTCTTCTAGTGGAGTAGATTTAACCTATTTTGATGAAGAAAATAAAGACAGATTTGTGCCTCACTGTATCGAGCCGACATTTGGACTAGACCGGCTTATACTAGCTGTTTTATCTGATGCTTATAAGGTAGACGGCGAAGGAGAAGATGCTCGGGTTTTTCTAGCTATTCCTCCAGCAATTTCTCCAATCAAGATTTGTGTATCTCCTTTGGTTAAAAACAAAGACGGTCTCGTTTTGAAAGCCCGCGAATTATTTAATGATCTGAAGAAAAGTTTTGGTGCCGTAGTTTGGGATGATAACGGAAATATTGGGAAAAGATACCGCAGACAAGATGAAATAGGGACACCTTTTTGTGTGGTTGTAGATTTCGATACTCTAGGTGAAAATCCAGAATTACTTGATACTGTGACAATCAGGCATCGAGATACTGGGGAGCAAGAAAGAGTTGCTATAAAAGATTTGAAAAAATATATAGAAGACAAAATAAATTAATTTCTCAAGCGCTTTTATCCTACAAGCGTTATATTTGTCAACCTTTAAAAAAAAATGCTAATATTAAGATTATGAATGACCATCGTCTTATTCGTGTTACTACTGATACTTTTATTAGGGCGGCTCTTATCGGACTTGCATTTTATGGCTTCTTTCTCCTTAGAGATATAGTTTTACTTATATTAGCTTCGATTGTTATAGCTTCTTTTGTTGAGTCTGGTGTTAGGGCTTTTGCCAGAATCAAAGTAAATAGGCTTCTAGCAGTACCTATTATTTATACTGTTGTTATAGTCGTTCTTTTTGCTATATTTTATGCTTTTGTTCCTATTATCTTTAGAGAGCTATCTGGTGTTATAAGTTTGGTCTCTACTTATCTACCTTCTTCAAACATAGATACTCAATCAATAGAAGGTGCCACTGATTTTGTAAATAATATCTCTAAAAACACATCTATACCGGACTTATTATCAAATGTTAAAAGTATTGCTTCTAGTTTTTCTCAAGGCGCAACTTCTATAATAGGGAGCACTTTTGGTGGAGTTGTAAATTTGATATTGGTTATAGTAATGTCATTTTATCTTTCTATCCAAGAAAGAGGTATTCAAACATTTTTACGCATAATCACTCCAGCTAAGCACGAGCGATATGTTATAGATCTATGGGTTCGCACTCAAAGAAAAATAGGTCTTTGGTTCCAAGGGCAACTTGTGCTAGGAGCAGCTATGGCAGCTCTTACTTTTGTAGGACTATCTTTACTTGGTGTTCAGTATGCTTTCTTGATAGCCATACTAACAGGTGTCGCTGAGCTTATTCCTTTTGGTGTTATATTTGCCGCTATCCCAGCAGTACTTTTTGCCATTATTGGTGGTGGAGTACTTCTTGGTTTCAAGGTTCTTATCTTTTATATAGTAGTTCAACAACTTGAAAACTATGTCCTCGGTCCAATGATTGTTAAGAGGGTGGTAGGAATTCCTCCATTGATAGTGCTTGTAGCATTTTTGATTGGTATAAATTTGGCTGGCTTTTGGGGAGCTTTACTTGCTATACCAGTTGCGGTATTTGTACTTGAGTACCTAGGAGATATAGAAAAAAGTAAATATATAACTGTTACTGAAAAATAAATATGAACGAAAAAACATTTTATATTACAACCACATTGCCTTATGTGAATAATGATCCTCATGTTGGTTTTGCTATGGAGATCATCAGGGCTGATAGCATTGCTCGCACCAAAAAGCTTGGAGGCTTTGAGGTGTTTTTTAATACCGGAACAGATGAACACGGACAAAAACTTTTAACAGACGCAGAGAAGTCAGGAAAAGATGTTAAAGAATATGTAGATTATTATGCAGAACAATTTAGAGGTTTGATAAGTCTTTTGGGAATTTCAGGAGATGTTCATTTTATTCGTACTACTGACACCCATCACGAAAGTGCTGCCCAAGAACTTTGGAAAATAGTTGATAAAAATGGATATATTTATAAAAAAAATTATAAAGCAAAATATTGTGTTGGTTGCGAGCTTGAGAAAACCGATAGTGAGCTAAATGAAGAAGGGAGATGTCCTATACACCCAGGTAGGGATATTGAGCTTCGCGACGAAGAAAATTATTTTTTTGCTTTTTCAAAAGTCGCGCCTCTTTTAGAAAAACTCTACAGTGAAAAACCAAATTTAGTAATACCGGAGTTTAGATTTAATGAGATGAAGGCTTTCTTAAGTCGAGGTCTTGAAGATTTTTCTATTTCAAGACTTAAGTCAAAAATGTCTTGGGGTGTCTCTGTTCCAGGAGATGATGAGCATGTTATGTATGTTTGGTTTGATGCTTTAACAAACTATATCTCAACTTTAGGTTGGCCAGAGGACAGTAAAAATTTTGAAAAGTTTTGGAAAAATGGAACTCCTGTTCAGTATTGCGGCAAAGACAACACTCGCCAACAATCTATGATGTGGCAAGGAATGCTCTTGGCAGCAGGTCTTCCTACAACAGATCACATAATAATAAACGGTTTCATAAACTCGGGTGGTCAAAAAATGTCTAAGTCTTTGGGTAATGTTATAAGTCCTTATGATATTGTTGCGATTTTTGCTGGGGTTGCAGGTGAACTTTCAAGTGATGTGCTTCGATATTATTTACTTAGGCATTTGAATTCTTTTGAAGACTCTGATATGACAATCGAGAGCTTAAACGAAGCCTATCAATCACATTTAGCAAACGGTCTCGGAAATCTAACTTCACGGATTATGACCTTGTCCGAAACTCACTGTGAAGGTTTTGATGATTTACCACATTTTGAACATCCAGAAAATATATCTAAAGCAGTTGCAGAATTTGATTTACAAAAAGCTATGAATCATATTTGGCAAACTATTGGTGAGGTGGATCAGAAAATTCAAATAACAAAACCTTTTTCTGTGGTTAAAGAAGATAAACAAGCAGGCGTAGCTATTATAGAAGCTTTAGTTTCTGACCTTTACGGTATTGCTGTTTCTCTTGCACCATTTATGCCAAAGACAAGTGCAAAAATTATTGAGCTTATTCGCGATAATAAAAAACCAGAAACACCTCTTTTTGCTAGATTGGCTTAAAATAAAAATGGCCTATGAAGGCCATTTCTTTCTTTTGCTAAAAGGGATTATTCCGATTATTATTAATAGTAACGAAACAATCAATATTGTCGTACTAAATAATTTTTTCCCATCAGATTCTTCCAACTTCATATTTAGCGATATAACTAAACCAAAAATCCCTAAAATAGCTATTATTAATTTTTTTATCATTAGCTTTTAATTTGTTTTTACTTTACACTATATCTTACATGAGTCAAGACTTAAATATAATAGACACACATTCGCATTTCAACCTTCATCAATTTGAACATGATTTAAATGAATCCATTTCTCGCATGGAATATGAAAAGGTTGGTACTATTTGTGTAGGAATAGATTTACCAACAAGTGACCATGCTATGAGGCTTGCACAGAGCCACAAAAGCATTTGGACTTGTGTTGGTCAGCATCCGACAGACTGGTCTAAAGATTTTGATGAAAACGAATTTCGTAAGCTTTTAAATGAACCAAGAGTTGTAGCGGTCGGAGAGTGCGGGCTTGATTATTATCGAGAAAAAGACAGAGCAGAAATAGAGAAACAAAAAGAATTATTTTTAAATCAAATTTCTTTAGCTCATGAATTTGACTTACCTTTAATGCTACACATCAGACCAAAAGAGGGAACTATGGATGCTTATGAAAAAGCTTTAGATATTTTGGAAGACTATAAAGTCAAGTGGCCAGAAATTCGTGGCACAGCACACTTTTTTGTTGGGACAAAAGAAATAGCAAAAAGGTTCTTGGATTTAGGCTTTC
>JADZEV010000013.1 GCA_020850295.1 Candidatus Nomurabacteria bacterium | reverse complement strand
GAGTAAAGGTAAAGAAGAACTGAGCAATCTTGCTTGGCATAACAGAAAGGATACCTGCCATAATGATAAGGGATGTACCATTACCAATACCAAACTCATTGATAAGTTCACCAATCCATAAGAGAAGCATGCTTCCACCGACAATAATAATGATGTTTACTATAAGAGCATGTAGAGAAAGAGCATCAACTGCGCCTTGAGACTGGAGATATTTGATAAAGCTAAAAGCTTGAAGAGCAGCTAAAGGAACAGTTAGAAGTCTAGTATATTGGTTAAATTTTCGACGTCCTGCCTCTCCTGATTCTTGCATCAACTCTTTAACACGTGAACTCATCATTGAGAGAAGTTGCATGATGATAGATGCGGTTATATAAGGGCCGATACCAAGCATCACTATAGAAAAGTTTGATAATCCTCCACCTGAGAGAGCGTTAAAAACACCAAAAAATTGGTTACCACTTAGAAATTGACTGATTCGAGCACTATCTACTCCAGGCACTGGAATGGCTGCCAAAAGACGGAAAACGAAGAGTGCAAAAACAACAAAGAGCACTCTGTTACGAAGTGTTTTATCAGTGAAGAGTGTTTTTAATTTGTTGAAAAATGAATTCATGTGAAAGAAGTTATCCGTTTACCTTACCCCCTGCTTTTTCTATTTTAGTTTTAGCAGAATCTGAAGCTTGGCAATCAAATATCTCAAGTGATTTTGTAAGAGTACCGGTATCTAGAATCTTAACTGCTGGTATAACTCCATTGTTGCGAGTTATAAGTTTTTTTGCAAGAAGAGTAGCTGGGGTAACTGATTCACCAGCATTAAATCTCTTTTCTAGGAGGTCTAGGTTAACCACAGCAGGTCTTACAGCAAAGGCCTTGTTGATGTTTTTACCTCGGCCACGGAGCTTGGGATATTTTTTGATAATATCTCGAATATGAGGACGGATCTTGTGACCTGCACGAGCTTTCTGTCCCTTTGTACCTCGCCCAGATGTCTTACCTCGAGTACCGCCTCGACCTACGAGTTTAGCTTTTTTATTTTCAGTTGTTCGCTTTAAATTATTTAACATGATATTACTCTTTTGGTTGTGATACTACTTCTGCTACAAGCTCTGGAGAAACGTCTACTTTAGGGGTATTAAAAGTGTGCTTAGTAGATATAGTGCTTAGTGCTTTTATAACAGCACGAGCAGTATTGAGCTTGTTTTTACTTCCAGAGAGAACCTTACTTGAAACATCTCGAATACCAGCTATAACCAATATATCACGTGCTGCAGCTCCTGCTACAAGACCCTTACCTTTGTTTGGGAAAAGCATAACTTCAGAAGAAGTGTACTTAGCACGAACATCTTTAGGTATAGAACCACTTTGAGTCTTCTTGATTTTGATAGCATGCTTTTTAGCCTCCTTGAGAGCCTTGGCGATAGCAAGAGCTGTGTCTCCAGCCTTTCCAGTACCAATACCAACAACACCGGTTTTATCCCCTATTATCATAGAAACAGCAAAGCTCATACGACGTCCTCCAGCTACCACACGAGTAACTCGACGAATATCGATAATTTTTTGATCAACATCCTTAACGCGATCTGCGAAAGTCTTATTTGATGGTCTTGCAGGGCGAGCACCTTGTGTTCGTCCTTGTGAGTTTGATGAAGTTGTAGTTGGTTTTTCAGTCATAAAATTTGGTATTAAAATTTAAGTCCAGCCTCTCTTGCTCCGTCTGCTAAAGCTTTGATGCGACCAGCATACTTAAAGCCATTTCGATCAAAGACCACCTCCTTGATACCTTTAGCTTCAGCGAGCTTAGCTATCTCCTTTCCTGTTGAAATTGCTCCTTCCATTTTAGTCATAGTCTTCTTACCTTTTTGCATATCATTAGCTGATGCCAAAGTTGTAGCAGTAGTATCATCAATAAGCTGAGCATAGATAAAGTTGTTTGAACGAAAAACACTCATACGAGGGCGAGATGAAGTACCTGAAACAAGAGCACGTACCTTACGTTTGATTCGGAGTTTCTTTTCTTGTGGATTTTGTCGTGACATATCTTTTAAATTACTTAGAAAAATTATTACGCAGTTTTCTTACCTGCCTTACGACGAATAACCTCATCGTCATATCTAAAGCCCTTACCCTTGTATGGCTCTGGCTTCTTAAGAGCACGTACCTTGGCAGTAAACTGACCAACAAGCTCTTTATCAATGCCAGTAACTGTAAGGTTGTTCTTCTCAGCAGTAACAGTAAGGCCTTCTGGAATTGATACTACCACAGGGTGAGAAAAACCAAGGGCTAGGTGGAGCTCCTTGCCTTTTACCTCACTCTTGTATCCAACTCCTTCAAGTATAAGTTTTCTTACGTATGGAGTGTTAACACCCGACAGCATGTTCTTTACATGTGAAGCGTATGTTCCCCAAAGAGCTCGAGCAAAAGGATCATCTTTCTTAGGAGTAAATGATATTATTCCGTCTTTGATTATTATCTCAACAGTATCAGTGCCAAGAGCCTTTGAAAGTGTTCCAAGTGGGCCTTTTGTAGTGAAAATACCATCAGTATATTCTACTGTTGTATTTGCTGGAACTGTTAGTTGTTGTTTTCCTATTCTACTCATATATTTATTACCAAATCATAAACAAAGCTTCTCCACCGACTCTTTCCTTGTAAGCTTCCTTATTGCTAAGGATACCTTTTGGAGTAGAGAAAATAGTAAGACCGTGACCATTTTTAACAGTATGGATATCATGAACACCCATATAAACTCGTCTAGATGGCTTTGATATGCGCTTAACATCAGAAAATCTTGATACTCCGTTTGGATATGAAAGCTCTATTTCTAAAACTGGTACATTATTCTTTTCTGTTCTCTTTGAATAACTAGCGATAAAACCGTGATTCTTTAGACATTCTGCAATGGCACTTTTCATAGAAGAAAAAGGTACAACAACAGAGCTCTTGCCTACCATAGCACCGTTCTTCATTGTTATTAGCATGTTTGAAATTTGATCCATAGTTTTACTTTAATTACCAAGAACTCTTTCGAATGCCTGGAATCATACCTTCATTAGCGTATTCACGGAAACAGATTCGACAAATACCGAAGTCACGCATATATCCATGTGCTCGACCACATCGAAAACAGCGATTAACCGCTCTAGTACTAAATTTAGGCGTCTTCTTAGAACGCGCGATAACTGATGTTTTAGCCATAATTTTGTGTTTCCTTTAAAATATCACCCCTTTATTTCTGTATACCCAAGTATTTCATGGATCCACAGAGAAAAAGAGGGATTTAAAAGGAGCCCTTGTATCCTAACAGAAGAGTCTATTCTGGTCAAGAAGAAAGCGGCCCCTCTGGACCGCTTAAAAATTAATTGAAAATTCCGACATATACCGCCAAGGCATTCCACACAATGTGTGTTATTGATATGAGAATGACATTTTGGCTTTTCATGTACAGGCCAGTAAACATCATGCCAGCAAACACAACTGAGGGAATAACGATCTCAGGATCACCATAAACAACATGCATTACGGCAAACATTGAAACATTGGCAACAAAGTTTACTCTGGGGCTAAATAGCAATGCTCCAATAGTTAAAAGATATACTCGGTAGAGAAGCTCCTGGAGTGGCGAACCAACAAATGTAAACCAAAAAGTTGTGTTCGTATTGAAGCCATCCTTAACATCGACCACAAAAGGAGCAACGAAGAATAAGATAGCTCCAATCAAAATAACAGGTCCATACAACCAAAAATCTTTCTTTAGCTGTAAAGTAAATCCTACTTTTTGCCAGCTCCACTGCTGTTTTTTAATAAACCTATAGATCAAAAATAGAGACAATGCTGACATTGTAACCAAGGCACCAAATAGATATTGCCAGTTCTGAGGGATAATCTTAAGGTAAATAAGTAGTACAGGAAGGAGTGCAAAAGTAAAATATTCGAGTCGAAGCAGTTGTATCTGCCTCTCGGATAACGATGAAACAGTAGTTAAGGTACTCATATGGGTATAGTTTTCTAAAGTGTACTCCTCCCCTAAAAAAAGAAAAGCCCCGTGCTAAACGCGAGGCTTTTCTTTAAAATTTTATTTTTTAAACGGAATACCTATGTGAGTAAAGTAAGCCAAAGCTTCTTTTTTGTTTTTAGCGGTTGTGCCGATAGTGATAGCAAGACCGAACACATCACGAAGGTCTTCGTCAGATGTTTCAGGAAAAATAGTGTGCTCTTTGATACCAATAGTCATGTTGCCTATAGAGTCTACTGACTTTGGGTCAATACCTCGAAAGTCTTTAGTTCTAGGAAGAGCAATGTTTATGAGTTTATCCATAAAGTGATACATGCGTGCTCCGCGAAGAGTCACTACTAGACCAACAGGGTCACCTTGTCGAGATTTAAATCCAGCCACACTTTTCTTAGCCGCTCTTAAAGCCGGCTTCTGACCAGTGATTTTAGCCAATCGATCAGCTACCAAATCGTTTTTCTCACGATCCTTTTTCATCATGCTTCCAGTACCAACAGAAATAGATACCTTAGTTAAGCGTGGAGCAGAAACAGAATTCTTGTATCCAAATTCACTAAGAGCTTTTACTGTATTTGATTCTTTTTCTTTTAAAATTTTCATATTATTTCAACTCTTGCCCGCTTTTTTTAGAAATACGAACATTCTTACCACCAATTTCCTTTTTACCAATTCGACTTTGCTTGCCAGTCTTTGGATCAACAATCATAACATTTGAAGCATTTATTGGAGATTCAACCTCTGTCATAGATCCTTTTTGGTCGCGAGTTTTAGGTTTTAGGTGCTTTTTAACCTTATTAACACCAGATACTACTACTTTGTTAGTAGCAGAGAAAACTTTGGTTACTTCACCTTTTTGACCTTTGTTCTTACCAGCTATCACTATTACATTGTCTCCTTTTTTGATTTTCATATTATTTAAAATTATTTATAGCACTTCTGGAGCAAGAGAAGCGATTTTCTGATAACCGAGTTCTGAGATTTCTCTTGGGATAGGACCGAAAACACGACCAGCACGAGGCTCTTGTTTTCCTTTTTCAAGAAGCACAACTGCGTTGTCATCAAAGCGAATATAAGAACCATCTTTTCGGCGGAAAGGAGCAGTTTGTCGAACAATCACTGCGTAACAAACATCCTTCTTTTTAACAGCCTTTCTAGGTTCTGCTTTTTTGATAGAAATAACTACCACATCGCCAATGCCTGCATAGCGTCGCTTTGAGCCACCAAGAACCTTGAAGATTTTACCTTCTGTACCTCCAGCGTTATCTGTGATTTTTACTTTTGATCCATCTTGCAACATGATATTAACTCAATACTTTAAAACGCTTATCTCGAGAGATTGGGCGAGTTTCTACTATTTCTATTTTCTCCCCTACCTTGTGAGCATTATCCTCATCATGGGCCTTGTATTTCTTCGTGATTTTCAAGAACTTTTGGTATTTTGGGTGCTTTACAAATCGGGTCACAGCAACAACAACTGTCTTATCCATCTTGTCGGATACGACTAGGCCCTTGAGTGTTTTCTTTTGTTTAGTTGCTGTTGTCATAATAAATTATTTTGTGTTCTATATACTACTGTATTTTTTAAAAAAGTCTAATCTCGAGCTACAACACGAGTCTTAACTGGAAGCTTTGTCCCCGCTTTGCGAAGAGCTTCACGAGCTACCCCCTCAGCTACTCCATCTACTTCAAAAAGTACACGACCTGGTAAAACTTCTACTGAGTAAAGCTTAAGATCACCTTTTCCTCCGCCCATCGGCACTTCAGCTGGCTTACTAGTTACTGGTCTGTCTGGGAAAATTCGAATCCACATGCGACCAACCTTGGTAAGGTGTCTACTTGCCGCCTTTCGAGCTGCTTCGATTTGGTTTGAAGTAAGTCGTCCGAGCTCTTCACTCTTAAGTCCAAATGAACCGAAAGATAAAGTAGTTCCACGAGTTTCAACTCGAGTACTCATATCAGTACGCTTTTTGTGCCATTTTCTAAATTTTACTTTTTTCGGGAATAACATATTAGTATTTTAAAATTTATTTCTTTTCTTGGATTTTGTTATCCTTGGCAAAAACTTGGCCCTTGTAAATCCAAACCTTGATACCGATATCTCCATAAGCCATGTGAGCTTTTTCACGTGCAAAATCAATATCAGCGCGTACTGTTTGAAGTGGTACAGAACCACGCTTAAGAATTTCACTTCGAGAAATTTCAGCTCCTCCAAGTCTTCCCCCTACGTAAAAACGCACTCCTTGTACACCACGAACAGCCATAACTTTTTCTATAAGTTGTTTCATTACACGTCGGTATGGCATACGCTTCTCTAGCCCTTCAGCTATCATATAAGCTACGATCTTCGCATCAGCGTCTGGAGAAGTAACTTCTACTATTTCAAGCTTAATCTCATCTGTAACTGTAAGTTTTGCTTGCTTAAGAGCCTTAAGAATATCTGCTTTAAGCTTAGTCGCTGCTTCACCATTTCGTCCGATAATCATTCCAGGACGTGAGGTGCGTAGTATGATACGAACAGATTTTTGACCACGTTCTATTTCTACACTTGAAACATAGCTTCCTCTTAAGCGCTTCTCTAGAAACTCACGAATTGTGGTATCAACCTTGAGATTTTCAACAAAGTTCGCACCTGTTGCAAACCAACGACTTTTCCAGTCTCGAAGTGTTACCAATCTATGGGCATATGGATGTACTACTTTTGACATATATTATTTCTTACTCTTATTACTTTTTTTAGCTTTTTCAGCCGGCTTCTCAGAAAGTGCCACTGTGACATGACTCATCTTCTTTTTAATAGGCTTAGCACTACCCATAGCACGAGGCATAAAACGTTTCATTACCAAACCTTGGTTAACCTCTATGTTCTTAATGATAAGATTTGAAGTATCTACCCCATCCTTAGCAGCATTTGCAGCCGCACTGTTAATAAGCTTCTTGATTGGATCAGCTGCGCGCTTTGGCATATATGAGAGCTCCGCTTGTGCTCTTTCAACGCTTTTACCCTTAACTGCGTTAGCAACAAGGCGAACTTTACGAGGACTTTGACGATAGTTAGTAAGTGTAGCTTTCATAAAAATTATTTCTTAGCGTCTGCCGCAGAAGCTTTAGCACTCTTAGCTGCATTGATTTCAGCTTCTTTTGCTTTTTGATCAATCTCTTTCTGCATCTTTCCTCCATGACGAGTAAACTTACGAGTTAGAGCGAATTCTCCTAGTCTGTGACCTACCATGTCTTCAGTAACAAGAACTTCAAGATGTTGTTTGCCATTGTGAACTCCAAAAGTAAAACCAACCATTTCAGGTGAAATTTGGCTAGCACGTGCCCATGTTTTAATAACCCCTGCTGAGAGAGGAGACTTTCCGGCAATCTTCTTTAGAAGATTTTCGTCTATGTATGGGCCTTTTGCGAGTGATCTTGTCCTAAATTAGAGAATAAAAGAAGCTCGTCTGAGCTCCGCATATATTAGCAAATCCTGCCCCAATGTCAAACTTTTGATTCCGGTTCTTTAGACTAAATACTTAAGACAGAAAAATTTTAGGTAAAAATATAATAAAACCTATGGCTAAAGCCCCAACAACCGTCAAAAGGACTGCTCCAGCAGCTACATCCTTGGTATCTTTAGCATAAGGGTG
>JADZEV010000012.1 GCA_020850295.1 Candidatus Nomurabacteria bacterium | reverse complement strand
GGAGCAGTGTAATATAGTTTGTAATACAAAATAAAAAGCCACCTTTTGAGAGATGACTTTATAATACTTTACTGAATACTTGATTTTACTTTACTTACATTGTCTTCGAGTTTTTTATATAACTCTGGACGATTTATTTGAATCACATCAAATATTTTTAAAAGATTTTTTAAACCACTCTGCTCTGGATCCACAGGAACATCATGGTCCATAAGTATTTTTTCAAATTGCTCATCGGAAATATCGTTTGTGGATGCCGCAGCGAGCATCATTTTCCCATGTGGAGTATTGGGGTCAATGTTGTTAAGTACTGATATCATAGCTTTTCTTTTAGAATACACCACTGGTCTATCCTCAGCAAATTCATCTCCATTTGACAAAGTCAAGGTTGGGTTGTAAAGTTATAAAAATTTCTAATATGAACACATTGAAACTTTTACTTTTATATTTAGTTATTTTAATCGTCTTAATAACTTGTAATTTGTCAAAATCAAAAAATCAAACACTACCAAACAATGATTATGAATTAAATGAAAAATAATATTATGAGCCGCCAACTTAAAAATAGGCGGTTTTTTTATTTTTACTTTTTAAGTTTTACCCAGAAGCGCAAAATCCCCTTGCGGGGATTTTGCGTACTGGGCACCAATCAATGTAAACATCTCAAGGCGACCAGTTCTATCAATATAGACGAATACAAATAATAAGTCAATAGTTCCTGTGGATAACTTTAGTAGAGCATCGTTACTAAGTATTCTACTACCTGTTTTGTTGGCATATTAGCCTTGAAAAGCATTTGTTTTGCTTCGTATATGACTCTTATCTTTTCTGAGTCTTTTTTATTTTTGTGCTCTAGATTATCAAAAAGTATTGTTGCTTGTGCTCTCTTTACAGAAGCCTCTTCCTCACTCTCGCTTCCAAAAGTTTTTTTAATATATTCTAAGAGGGATTGTTTTGAGGATAGATATTTTGGCTCTATGTTTGAAATGTTATTTGTAACAAGTCTGACTCTTGATCGGATAGTTTGAGGTATGAGATAAGGTCTAGGCGTGACAAAAATTATATAAATATTTTCTCTAGGTTCTTCAAGTGTCTTAAGCAAGACTTGTGCTGCATCAGAAACAAAAACATCAAAATAAACAATACACCAAGAGTTAGGCTCTCTTTCTAAATTAAACTCAACTATTTTCTTTGCATCTTCTATCGTAAATCTAGATAAATTAAAATTCTCAGGACTTGGTATTTCCTTGCTAACATCTTCTACTAAAGAATCAAAAGTGTTTTTATCACCTTGTATTAAAAATACAGTTTGTGGATAATAATTTGTTAATTCTTTAAACATTATCTTTTTGCCAAAATTGATCGCTGATAATCATCTAGGTGAGCCAACAAAACACCAGTTCCATTGACAACGCAGTACAAAGATTCATCTGCTATCCGTACAGATACACCTGTTTGCTTAGCAATAAGGTCTCCTAAATGTGCTAACTGGCTAGTTCCACCAGTCATAACAATGCCGTGATCTATGATGTCAGAAGCCAGTTCAGGCGGTGTTTGTTGTAAAACATCTTTAATAGCTCGAACTATCTGTTTTAACTCTTGGTCTATAGCCTTAACCAGTTCGTTTGTCGTAACCGTCACTGTTTTAGGAAGTCCGGTTATACTGTCTCTTCCTTTGATATCAGCTTTTACATCAGGAGAAACCGGCATAGCTGAACATAAATCCTTCTTTGTTTCTTCTGCTGTTTGATCTCCTATAGACAAACTATGAGTTTTCTTTAAGTATTCAATGATGGCTTTATCTATTTTGTTCCCAGCGCATTTAACAGATGTTGATGCCACAACACCACCTAGTGATATAACCGCTATGTCGGTTGTTCCTCCTCCAGAGTCTATGATCATGTGACCTCGAGGTTCATTGATAGGTACACCTGCTCCAAGGGCTGCTAAAATAGCTTCTTTTACTATGACAGCACTTTTGGCGCCAGCTTTTATAGTAGCTTCAATAACTGCTCTTCTTTCTGTTCCACTAATACCAACAGGTACTGATACCAAAACATCAGGCTTCAAAAAAGAATTCTTACCTAATGCTTTAGTTATAAAATACTTAAGCATTGCAAGAGTCACATGGTAGTCAGCGATAGCACCATCTTGCATTGGCCTATAAACAACTATTGAGTCAGGTGTTTTACCAAGCATTTCTTTTGCTTCTGTTCCTATGGCTTCAACTTTTTTAGTTGCTTGATTTACGGCTACAACTGTTGGCTCGTTTAAGACTATGCCTTTACCAAGCACATAAACCAAGGTATTAGTTGTACCTAAATCAATACCTATTTTTTTTGTAAGAGATAGTTTCCACATGCTACTGTACAATATAGTAGTATAGTTAGCATTTAATTTGTGTAAAGATGTTTATCCTTTCTATTATCCCTATCTCTAGAGGCATACCGTTTAATAACCTCAGTTATTATAGTACTGACGCTCTTTCTGTTGGTACTTTGGTAGAAATACCACTAGGTAAACAAACAATACGAGGCCTTGTCTCAGGTTGTAATTCTTTGATTGAAGCTAAAATAAATATTAAGCAAGCAACATTTTCTCTAAAGAAAATAAAAAGAGTTTTGGGATTAAATCCATACAATATTTCTATTGTTGAAGGTCTTAAAGAAGCAAGTTTAAAAACTCTTACACCAGTAGGATCTCTAGCCTCAAATATCTTTAATGATCTTTTCTTAGATACTTTAGTAAAGATTCCGGAAGAATTAGATCTAAAAAAAGAAGAAGTAAAACCAATTTCTATATATGGAGTTCTACAAGACAGAACTGATGAATATAAAAGAATAATTCGCAGTGCTTTTGCACAAAAACAAAGTGTTGTTTTTGTCGCACCTTCAATAAGAAGTTTAAGTTCTTGGTACGAGGTATTACAAAAAGGTATTGGGTCTTACAGCTTATTGCTTCATAGCAAGGTTACAAAAAGAGAGCAGAAGAAAATTTTAACCACAATATTAAACTCCGAAAGACCGCTTTTTATTTGCGCTACACCAAAATACGCAATCGTTCCTAGAAGTGATGTCTCTACTATTATTTTAGAAGATGAATCTAGCTCTTTGTATAAAACAAACGATAGATATGAATCAGATATGCGTGTAGTCCTTGAGAGCATTTCTTCGTGCTCTAAGACACAGATTGTTTATGGTGATGTTTTGCCTAGGTTTGAAACTTTGTATAAAACCCAAAACACGCAACTAGCAAAATCTTTTTTGCCAGACAAACTATCCGTGGTTCCAATAGAAACCTATAGAACAATATTGCCAACTGAAACCATAGAACTTATTCGCTATTGCCAGAAAAATAAAAAAAGTTTGTTTATTTATACAAATCGTAAAGGATTAGCTCCTGTTTCTCGGTGTAGTGATTGTGGAACTAGTGTTGACTGTAAAACTTGTGGTTTGCCTATTGTTTTGCGATACAAGATAGTTGATGGTCAAAGAAAAAGAGTTTTTGTGTGCAACTACTGTGGAGATACTTTACCGACCGAACATCTTTGTGAGTACTGCGGTAGTTGGAATATAACTCCTGTTTCTGTTGGAACAGATAGTATTTATGAAGCAGTTTCCAATATAATTTCTAAAGAAAATATATTTACTATTGATGACGATTTAAATCCTGATGCTAAAAATATCGAAGATTTAATAAGTGACATAAATAAAAAGAAAAATTTTGTTATGATTGGCACTCAAAAAATACTGCCTTATATAAAAGCGGTAGATTTTATTGCTGTGCCCTTCTTTGACAGACTTTTATCGGTACCTTCCCCTGTTATTTTAGAAGAAGTACTAAGACTTATAATGAGCTGTAATGAAAAAACTAAAGATACTCTTGTGCTTTGCACAAAGAAACCTGATTTTATAATTAACAAACAATTAGCAACAAAAAAAATACAAGAAATTATTAATAATGATTTAGAAGCTAGAGAGGTTCTGAAATACCCACCATTTGGCACCCTTATAAAACTATCAGTAACAGTACCAAGTGCGCACAGCGAGCTGGTAATCAAAAAAGTTTCAGATTTTTTTGCTGATATGGATATAACTATGTTGCCTATGAGGAGAATTAGCCCTAGTTCTATGAAGTTACTGTGCGTGTGGATTGTGCAAACAAATAACGAATACCTGAGAGATTATGGAGAAGATTTGCAAGCTTTTTTGCAAGAAGTCAGGTTCCCCTACATTTTAAAGATCAATCCTAGTCGGCTTTAGGATTGCGCTCTTTAAAGAGCCGTGGTACTATAACGCCCATGCCAATGATCAATGTTGAACTAAAGAAAAACGAACACGAAAACGCGACAAATTTGATTCGCCGTTTTACTCGCAAAATCCAAGAATCTGGAATTATTTTAAAAGTTAAAGGAAAAAGATACAACGAGCGACCAATGTCAAAGCTTTCAGAAAAGACTGTAGCTATTCGTCGTATTGCCAGAAGAGCTGAAGTTGAAAAACTTAAAAAGCTTGGCAAAATGGAAACTCGAAAACCTCGAAGATAATGGCAACATTTGAATCAAAAAATCTAACTGTGACACATAATGGTACGCTTCCCCGCGTACCATTTTTGGATATAAAAGAAAAAGTATTAGGTAAAAGCTATGAACTATCTATTTCTTTTGTTAATCCAACCGAAGCTAAATCTTTAAATAAGAAATATCGCAACAAAACTTATATACCAAACACTCTTTCTTTTTCTTTAACAAAATCAAGTGGAGAAATAGTGTTATGTCTCCCAGCTATAAAAAAAGAATATAAATCTTTTGATATGACTTACAAAAAATATCTTATTTTTCTCATGATCCACAGCATGTTGCATTTGAAAGGTTTCGTTCATGGGAGTACAATGGAAGATAAGGAGCAACATTATCTTGCTTTTTTCAGTTAATTAATGAAACAAAACATAACAGTAGGCATTGATATTGGAACATCTTCAACAAAGATTGTTGTTTGTGGAGACCGTGAAGGACAAAATAATGTTGTTCTTGGTTTTTCTATTGTTCCAACTACTGGCATGAAGCATGGTTATGTTGTTTCTAGAGATTCTGTTTTGTCTAGTTTAAAAAGCGCGCTTAGAGAAGCTCAAACAACTAGTGGGATAAAAATAAAACAAGCAAATATTTCTATAGGAGGTATCGGTCTTGGCTCTGAGTATGCTATTGGTAACTCAGTAGTTTCTCGAGCCGATGGTGTGATAGGTAAAGTTGATATTGAAAAAGCTATAAGTAACGCCGAGTCTAGCATTGATCTAAAAAACAAATCAATGCTCCATGCTTATCCAGTGTCTTTTAAAATAGATGGTAAAGAGTACCCCGTTAGACCAGAAGGTATAGAAGGTCTAAAGATAGAAGTAAGAACTCTTTTTATTACTTGCTTTAAACAACACCTAGATGACTTAGTTGGTATTTTAAATGATGCAGGTATTAAAGTTTCAAATGTTATCGCAAATCCTTTGGCGACTCACAAAATACTTTTAAATGATTTACAAAAAAATTATGGTTGTGCACTCATTGATATAGGCTCTGAAACTGTTTCTGTTTCAGTTTTTGAAAACAACACTCTTTTATCAATACATGTTTTTGATATTGGCTCACTTAATATCACAAAAGATTTGGCTTTAGGGCTTCGTATTACACCAGAAGAGGCTGAAAGTATTAAACTCGGTGCACTAAACTTCCAATCTGTGCCAAAGAAAAAAATAGAAGAGATTATAGAAGCAAGATTGTCAGACATATTTGAACTTATAGATAAATATTTTAAAAAGATAGGAAGAAGTGGATTGCTTCCTGCTGGAGTTATTATTTTAGGAGGAGGTTCGCATTTACATACTATCGAATCAGTGGCAAAAACAATGTTGAAAGTACCAGTTAAGATTGGTCACGCCAATATACCAAGTACAAAAGGATCAATAAAAGATAAAAGATTACTAGTTGCTTACGGAGCCGCTACCTTAGACTCTGACAAGGACAAAAACCAAAGAAATCAAAATAGCTATTCTGATAATGAAGGCTTTATTTCAGTTATAAAAAACTTTTTTAAACAATTAATGCCGTAGCAACATCTAATTTGCGCTGTGTCAATACACCATTGCCCTTTTATTTGTTTCTGTTAATATACGCTTATAGTAAATAAGTGGAACTTAGAGAGGAAATATATGGCTAAAATAAACCCTGAAATTGAAACTGCTGCGCGAATCAAAGTGATTGGTGTTGGTGGCTCTGGATCTAATGCTGTGAACCACATGATAAGCGCTAAGGTTAAAAGTGTTGAATTTATAGTAATGAACACAGATGTTCAAGACTTACATAAATCAGCAGCTGATAAAAAAATCCATTTAGGAAAAAATCTAACAAAAGGTCTTGGCGCTGGAATGAACCCAGACATCGGTATGAGGGCAGCAGAAGAGACTAAAACAGAAGTTCAAGATGCTGTAAAAGGTGCAGATATGGTATTTATTGCTTGTGGAATGGGAGGTGGAACAGGTACAGGTGGAGCTCCAGTTGTAGCTCGTGCAGCAAAGGAACAAGGTATCTTAACTGTGGCAGTTGTTACCAAGCCGTTTTTCTTTGAAGGTAACCAAAGAATGCGTATCGCGGATAAGGGTATAGAGGAACTTGAAGCAGAAGTTGACGCTATTATTGTTATCCCAAATGACCGTCTTTTAGCTATAGCCGGCAAAGACACTACTTTCAAAGATGCTTTTGCAAAATGTGATGAAGTGCTGCGACAAGCGGTTGAAGGTATTTCTGAGCTTATTTCTTCTCCAGGTATCATCAATGTTGACTTCGCTGATATGAAAAGCGTTCTAACAGATGCTGGTACAGCTCTTATGGGTGTTGGCTTTGCCTCAGGAGAAGATCGCGCAGAGAAAGCAGCTGTACAAGCTATTAACTCCCCTCTTTTGGATATTTCAATCAACGGTGCTAAGGGTGTTCTCTTTGCTATCTCTACAAACGACGATCTAACAATGGCTGAGTTTCAAGAAGCTGCAAAAGTTATCACAGAGAGCATAGATAAAGACGCTAGAGTTATTATCGGAACTATTTTTGATGAAAGAATTAAAAAAGGTGAAATGAAAATAACAGTCATCGCTACCGGCTTCCCTACAGATGGTGGCAAAAAAACAAATTTATTTGGCTCACAAACCCCGCAACAAATCTTCAGTAAGGCTGAACCTATAGAGAAAAAAGAATCTACAAATCCTATGGTTCAAAAAGCTGAAATTAAGTCAGAAGAAACCGAAGTTTTAGATGGTGAAAGTTCTGAAGAAGACTGGGGTGCAATACCAGCCTTTCTACGAAGAGGAAAGAAATAATATCTAAAAAATAACCTTAAAAGAGGTTATTTTTGTTTATGCTATAATCTTTTCATTATGGATTATGAATTAATCATTGTTGGTGGAGGCCCTGCTGGATGTGCAGCTGCTGTTTACGCTGCTAGAAAACAATTAAAAACATTTTTAGTTACCAAAGAATGGGGCGGACAATCCAATGTGTCTGAAGATATCCAAAACTGGATAGGAACACCTCATATCAGCGGTAGTGACTTAGCAGATAGTCTAAAAACCCATGTCTTATCCTACAAAGGTGATTTTTTAAATATCAAAGAAAATACCTTAGTTAACAATGTTGAAAAAATAAATGAAGGTTTTAGTGTGACACTAGAGTCTGGAGAAATTGTAACTTCAAAGTCTCTTTTAATAACCGCTGGATCAAGTAGAAGAAAACTTGATGCCATAGGAGCTGATAGGCTTGAGCATAAAGGTCTTACCTACTGCGCTTCTTGTGACGGCCCTCTTTTCTCTGACATGGATGTAGTAGTTATTGGTGGAGGCAATGCCGCTTTTGAAACAGTTCTTCAACTTACCGCTTACTGTAAGAGTGTTACCCTTGTTCACAGAAGTGATTCTTTTAAAGCTGACGAAATAACTGTAGAAAAAGTAAGATCTGACTCAAAGGTTCGCATAATAACCAATGTAGAAACTAAAGAGGTCTTGGGTGAGAATTTTGTTTCTGGACTTAAGATAATACACAAAGATTCTGGCGAAGAAGAGACATTAGAAGTTTCAGGAATATTTGTGGAAATAGGCCAAGTTTCAAATGGAGGATTTTTGCAAGATACAGTAGAAGTAGATCAGTTTGGGAAAATAGTTGTAGATCCTTGGACTCAGAAAACCTCTGTAGAAGGCATTTGGGCAGCTGGAGATGTGACAAATGTCCGCTATCACCAAAACAACATAGCTGCCGGAGATGCGGTGAAAGCTATCGAGGACGCTTATATTTGGATAAAGCATAGTAAATAAAACTTGCTTTTATTAAGTATTGAGAATATAGTTTTGGCAAACAAAACTTAATTTTATGGTTCCTGAAAAACAAAAAAACCTTATAAATGAGGTGGCAAAATGCTTAAATGAACTACTTTTGTTAGGAGTTGATTGTTCTATGAATATAGACAACAAAGAAGCCAAATTGCCTGATCAAGACATAGAAACTCCTTTATTTAATTTACTTTACTCGTTGGTCAGACCTTACAAACACGATGTTGATGGTCTATACAAAGTTTATATGAAAAGCCATTTTTGGAAACTCGCCATAAGAAAATCATTCCTTATGGACGACAAAGATGAAAAAGGTTACTGGTACTATCATGTTTACGGAATAGAACCAAACAAATTTCTTTTCCTTTACATGGAAGAACACTTTCCTATTGCTTTAGAGAAGATTTTAGAAATGTTTGAAAGGGGCTATCAAGAAGAATTCCTAAGGTTAAATATGGATGAGAAAGAGATTAAGGGTTTTAAATTGTTTGATCATGGCATAGATGAAATTCTTAACATAATCGACGAAAGACACAGAGGTAATAGGCTTATAGAACCCAAAAGAGTGGGTCATTTTCTTGCATGGCTTTATCTCCTTGATAAGAAGAAGGTGGAAAAAATACTAGAAGAGTATGAATCAGTTGTCGATGAAGATCTACAAACCATTGTTCAAAGTTGTAGATATTCTTTGGCTCACAGAGCAAAAGAGCAATTAAGCTTAGAAGTTGTTTAATTATTTTTTATAACAGGGGTGTAATCAGAAAGCGTCGTGACTAGTAGGTTAGGCTACAGCACGGCGCTTATTTATTTGACAAAATATTTAAATAATATAGATTATTGTGAAAATATTTTAAAATTAAAAAATGTTCTATGTTACAACTTAATAATCCAAAAGATGTTCAGTTATCTGAAAAAGAAATCACTGTTTTAAAACTGATTTGTGATGATAAAGATACAAAAGAAATAGCCAGTATCTTAGATCTTAGCCCAAGGACAATTGAAAAAAGAAGGGATGACTTAAGGTCAAAAACAGGCGCAAAGGGGTATCCTGGATTAGTTAGGTTTGCTATTAATTCAGGTATTGTAAAAGTTTAAATTTTCTAAGACTCATTTTGAGTCTTTTTTTGTGAACTAATTATATCAGTTGCGCGAACTTTTTTTGAACAAGAACACTAACGAATTCCGTCACGGCTCGGATTACCTCGCCGTTCCGCCCTCAGCCCTCATCGCTTTTCATTCTTGTTTTGTTTGGCGGGGGGATTCTTTTTGAAAAGGTATGGCGATGGGGCTTCGGGCGGGTAATTTAATTATATAACAACTTGGAATATAACACAAAGGAATATATCATAGAATATATATGAATAAGGCGATTTTTTCCAAAGATCATAAATATACTGTGGAACAGCTAAAAAAGGCACGTGCAGAGGCAGGTTTAGACCAAGTTGAGGTAGCAAAGATGCTTGGTAAAACTCAACCGCACATTTCAAAAATAGAAGCTGGGCAAAGACGACTTGATATTACGCAACTTAAAGAGTTTGCAAAAATTTATAAAAAATCTTTAACCTACTTCATAAAATAATTTATGGCACTTTTTAAAATAAATAACAATATAGTAAAAAAGATTCTTACAAAAGATTTGGACTTGGAAAAAAATCTCCAAGGGCTTTTCGAAAATAATCTTGAAGAAATTTTAAACATAGTTTTTCTTGCCCATGAATACTCTACTAGTTTCGGTGGACGCATTGATACTCTTGGTATAGATAGAACTGGTGCACCCTGTATTATTGAGTATAAAAAGAATCAAAATGATAATGTAATCAATCAAGGACTTTCGTATCTTCGTTGGCTCTTGGATCACAAAGCTGATTTTGAAATACTTTGTCAAAATAAAAAAATAGATATAGATATTGATTGGGATTCACCTCGTGTGATTTGTATTGCTGAAAGTTATAATAAATTTGATTTAGATACAGCCGATATTCTTCCTATAAATGTTGAACTTTTACGCTATCGTATATATGAAGATAATATTTTGTACATCGAACCAGAAAATTATCAAAAGGTAAAAATTTCAATGTCAGGTATAGTGAGAAAAACAAAACAAGATAAGGACAAACAAGAAAAATTACAAAAAACATTCTCAATTGAAGATCATCTAAAGAAATCTGATGAAAAAACAAAGAAACTTTTTTATAAATTAAGAGAGAAAATCGTTGCTCTCGATGAAAATATAAGAGAGGAACCTAAAAAGCAATATATCGCATATAAAGTTTCTACAAACTTTGCTGATGTTATTTTGTACAGAAGTGAGATCAGGATAACTCTTAATGTAAAAACTGGACAACTTAACGACCCTCAAAATATAACAACTGATTTTACAAAACCAAAAAAAGGACATTGGGGTAATGGTGATTACGAAGTCAAACTGGAAGATGATAAAGAACTTGATGCGGTTTTCGAACTTGTAAAACAAAGTTATGATTTGAATAAATAATATGTATAAAATTAATTTACAAAAAACCTTCTTTCTTGCACTAGAAATATCGAGTCATTACAATAAAAGTTACTACAACACAAATGATTTGGTAAAATTGGCAAATCAATATAAATCTGATTTGGTTAGAACAAGAGTTGATAAAAAGGATTATAAATTTCTAGACGATACAAAATTCGGTGGATTACGAGGAAATTTCTCTACCTTGTTAACATTAAAAGGTTTTGTTAAACGAGGAAATAAAATTATACCTTTTTATTCTTTAGGGATGGATGGTCGTATTGTAAATGCTGTAAATAATGGCGAGATAATACTTGATTCTTCTGATTTAACAGCTAATACAAAAAACGAGAGATTAAAAAATCTTCTTGAAAAAGAAGTATTTTTATCAAAGGTTAGGGAGAATCAGGCGCATATAAAAGTAATGCTTGAGAAAGATTCGGGCAAGCTTGGAATTAAAAGAGATAATATTTTTAAAAAAGATTCAGTCGTTGTAACCGAGAAAGGGCAATATTTTTTGAGATGTCTATTAAATAATTTTATAAATAATAATACAATTGAATACAGTTTATTTAATTACTGGTCAGGTAAGAAAATCATCAAAAAGAACATGCATATATTGATCAGTATTCCAACGATAGATAATTCTTGGGCTGAACTATATGCAATTAAATTTGAAGATCTTATAAAAAACAAACCGATGTATTTGATGGTCTCTGTTGATACAAAAAAGTGCATGGATAGATCTGGTAATATTTATAATTTATATAGTTTAGAACAAGCAAAGAATGAATTTTCTGATGGAAATGCAAATATAAATGAAAGATTATCTTATAATTGGAAAGATTTAATAAATAAAGAATGTAGTGATGAGATTGAAATTCAAAAAGAGGTAAAACAACAGGAAACATGGATTTTTATTGATAAATTTCTACAATGGAAAAAACATTTTTCAATTGATGGAAAAGATGTTGTTGATTACATAGTATCTAGTTCTGGTGGATGTGATGTTTTATTGAAATATTCAGGTGGAACAACACAAAAGCTAGAATTAGAACACGACTGGAAAAATTATATAGATCACAAACATCCTGAAAATAACGCATGGTCTGGTGCTTGGTTATTTGCCGAAGAAGAGTGGAATCCAGATCTAATAATTAAATTGTTTGAACCGCTAAAGAAAAAACATGGTGATAGAATACCAGATGTCTTCTTGTGCTTCGAAAACGGAGAAAGAAAAGCCTATAGAGCAAATTGGGGTAATAAAAATTTCACTGAGCTATCTTTGTCTTTTTAATTTAACTTTTTATATTTAGAACTTTTACTCCATCTATATCTTTTAATCGCTTTTTCATTATTTTAAAGAATTCTTGATCGTTTTCTATGTTTATAGAATTTCTTTTCATAGAGTCCGCAACTTCTGCTAAAGTCCCGCTACCAGCGAAGCAATCAAGTACTAGATCTTTTTCGTTAGTAAAAATTCTCATTAAATGTTCAATTACCTTTTTGGGTTTTTGTGTTGGATGTGCTGTTCTTTCTCTTCCCATGCAAATTGGTGTTTGAATAAAATTATGCATTTCATTTTGCTTTGAAAAGTTAAATGTATAAGATATTTTTTTATTATCAAAACCATGTGTAGCCCACAAAATAGCTTCACATGAAGACAAGAAACCGTTCTTCCTAATTTGTGGGGCGGGATTTGTTTTGTGCCAAATTATTGTAGCGTGATGTTTAAATCCTAATCTTTCATATATACGCTTTATATCACTTATATATTCCAATTTTGAAAATACTAAAAGATTTCCATTTTCCTTTAAAATAGGAGTAATCAATTTCAACCATTCTTCGGTAAATTTCAAGTAATCATTGTTGCTAAAATAATCCCATTTTCCAAAATCGGAAGACCTTGCTTTTCTACCCTTGAGAATCTTGGTATTTTTATTTGCTGTATTATAGGGTGGATCGACAATAACAGCATCAATTTTGTTTTTTATTGTTGGCAATACTTTAAACACATCGCCTTTTATTAAATAATGTTTATTCATATAATTTTATGTATTCTTTATTCTCAATTCAGCTAATTTAAAATAGTCTTTATCTAGTTCGGTTCCCAAATATTTTCTATTTAATTTTTTTGCGACAACAGCTGTTGTTCCAGACCCCAAAAATGGATCAAACACTATTCCATTCTTCTTAGATGTTGCTAGGATAATTCTTTCCAAAAGCCATTCTGGTTTTTGTGTTGGGTGTATCCTTTTTCCGCCAGCTGTTTTACCTTTTGTCCAAATAGAGCGCATTTGTTTGCCTCCATTAATTTTTTTCATATCTTCATAATTAAAGATATTGCCTTTGTCTTTTCTTGCCCATAAGAAATTTTCATGATCTGCAACAAATCTTGTACAAGATAAATTCGGTGTGGCATCAGTTTTATGCCAAAGTATTTCGTTTAATATCTCAAATCCAATTTTTTCTAGTAAATAACCGGTCAAATGTATGTTGTGATATGTGCCGGCAACCCAAATTGAGCCCGTTTTTTTTAATATTCTAAAAGATTCTCTAAGCCAATTTTCTGTGAATTTCTCAAAATCATCTTTTTCCATTTTGTCCCAATATCCTTTGTCTGTATTAAGATCTTTACCACCTGTTTTTGAAAATTTCATTTTAAAACTTTTCTTACTTAAATTATATGGAGGGTCAGCAAAAATTAAATCTATAGAATTGTCTTTCAGTCCTCGCATAAATTCTAAACAATCCATATTGTAAATTTTATTTAATTCAAAATCTTGTTTTTCAAAAGGAGCTTCTTCTCTTGAATTTTTTGGCAAAACTAAACTAGATTGTTCAAGATTGCGAACAATTTTAACTACAACACCCCTGACTTCTACTTCATTTCTATAAATCGGGAAAAGTGTAGGATTTGCTGGCTGTAATCTTATTCTAT
>JADZEV010000011.1 GCA_020850295.1 Candidatus Nomurabacteria bacterium | reverse complement strand
GCTGCCTGACAGGGACTCGAACCCCAATAGACGGTACCAGAAACCGTAGTCCTACCATTAGACGATCAGGCAATGTTTCCATACTATATATAGAAAATGAGATTTACTCAAGTTTAAGAAAATACAAAAAGCACTCACAAGAGTGCCTTTTGTATATCTTTAAAAATAAATTTTTGTTGCCCTGTCAAAAGAACAAATCTTTATTTTTTACTGAAGATACCTCTGAAGAATAATCCAAATCGGTGGAAAAACCCTCCTTTTAATTTTTCTTCTGTTACTATTTTAGCATCAAGAGTTAAATTAGTTAAGTCCCCTTTTGCAATAACCGAGTCTCCAATATCAAGCGAACCACCTTTTGCTTTGATAGAAGCATCGCTAGTTAGGATTGTATAAGTCTTATTATCTGTTCCTAGAACAGTTAGAGATGTATCTGTCTTTGCGGTAATACTTCCTACCACTGTACCATCAGGGAGATGAGCGACTATAATATTTTTGGCAGAGATATTATTTTCTGAAAGATTTCCTTGTACAGAAACATTATCCCCAGTCATTAGGTTCTCTAATGAAGACTGTTTTGTTTTATTAATCCATATTTGAGATTCTGAAGATAAGGAAACATTATATGTTTTGTTATCTTTAGATAAGATAGTCAGAGAATTGTCAGTCTTTGCTGTGATAACACCCATATAAGTAGATCTTTTTTCTTCTAACTTTTTATGAGAATCCTCTTTTTTAACAAAGGTTTTAATTCCTGAGCTAAATATAAAATGGTCTTCATCTCTATCATCTTCTTTGTGATCTTTGTCATCTTCATCATGATCACGACCACGATCTTGTTTTTCTATTTTTGTATCTAAGTTTGTCTTTATTCCTATATCAAAAGCATATGCCGGAACTGCCATAGCTACAACCATAAGCGCAATCAATACAGGACTTATTTTTGTATATTTCATAAATTTCTGTAGGGTTTTATCTAATAAAAACATCCGACCTACACAAATAAGACGAAATATACCCAGCGTCTATTACCTTGAAAAAACACTAAAGTGTGTTTTTATAAAACACCTGAATCACAAGTTATATTTAAAGTATTTGTTTTTGCGCTTTCAACTGTAGTGCTCACTATTTCACATTTTGGAAAAGGATCTCCATCTTTTGCTTGAACCTTATACGAACCTATAGGTATGTCTATAGAATAATATCCATCTTCGTCTGAATGAGCTGTATATTTTGTAAATTCATTAAAAAACAAGATACTAGTTTTATAAGGACCAGGAGGACAAGACCCATCTGCTGGTATATTACCGCAAGTAGGAGAAACAACGACTCTACCTTTTACTGTTCCAGTAGTTATTGGTGGATTTGTAGGTTTTGGGGTTGGCTTTACATCAGGACAGACAAAATCACAGTTTGGGCCAGTACGGCCAACATATGAACCATCAGGGCATTGCATGGCATCAGCGGTACAAACTACATTATCATTTGGCAATGGAGCAAGTGCATGTTTCTTGTCATAGTTAATGGCAAGGAATGCTCCTATCAAAATAAGTATGGCAATAATTGTTTTTATGGACATATTTAGATTATATACCTCAGATACTTCAAAAGCGAGGATAAAAATATCTAACTATTTTTGTGTTTTATAGAAGCTTTTATAAAACCATCAAAAAGTGGGTGTGGTGCAAGTGGTCGAGCTTGAAACTCTGGATGGAACTGACAACCCAAGAAAAATGGATGTTCTTTTTTAGATAGCTCTATTATTTCCATAAGAGTGCCGTCTGGTGAAACTCCAGAGAAAATCATTCCTGCTTCTTCGGTTTGTTTTATAAAACTTGGATTAACCTCAAAACGATGTCTATGTCTTTCAGAGATTGTTTTGTTTTTGTATAGACTCATAGCAATAGACCCTTCTTTTAAGAGAGCTTTATAACTACCGAGTCTCATAGAACCACCGTACTCTTCTTTTTTTAATTTCTCTTTTTGAGAATCCATAACATCGATAACACACTGTTTGCTTTTTGGATTTATTTCTTTGGAAGTTGCATCTTTTAGTTTTGCCATATTTCTAGCGTATTCTATGACAGCAAGTTGCATTCCATAACACAAACCTAAGTAAGGTATTTTGTTTTTTCGAGCATATTCTATAGCTTTGATCTTTCCTTCTATTCCGCGAGAGCCAAAACCTCCAGGTACCAAAACTCCATGATATTTTTTCAGTTTTGAAATACTTTTACTATCTTTTTCAAACTCTAGAGCATTAACCCAATCAATAACTGGCTTTTTCTTCAGGTGAAAACAAGAATATTTGATAGCTTCAATAACCGACAAATAAGAATCTGACAAAGTAAAATCTCCTGTATCAAAATATTTACCAACAATAGCGATACGCACTTCTTCTTTTGAATTATGAACACTATCTACCATTTTTTTCCAAGCTATTTCTTGTTTGGATTTATTATTTTTAAATTTAAGATTTAGAGTTTTGGCTATTATTTTTGAAACTCCTCCTTTTTCAAAGTTAAGAGGTATGTCGTAAATACTCTCAACATCTGGAGCAGAAATAACATGGGAAATTGGCACATTACAGAAAAAAGATAATTTTTCTTTTCTTTTTTCATCAATATTTATTTTAGATCTTGCTATTATCATGTCGGGCTGGATACCTGATGCATTTAAAGTTCGAACAGAGTGTTGTGATGGCTTAGTCTTCATCTCTCCTAAAGAAGACGGTGTCGGCAAATAAGAAACCATGACAAACATAACATTTTCTGGATTTCGGAGTTTTAACATTCTAGCAGCTTCAAGAAATAGAATGTTCTCATATTCTCCTACTGTTCCTCCTATTTCTATAACTGTAACTTCTGCTTTTGCGTTTTTCTGAGCTTTTTCTATTCTATCTACTATTTCAAGAGGTATGTGCGGGACAACCTGAACACAAGCACCTTTGTACTTCAGAGCCCTTTCGTTCTCAATAACGCTTTGATAGACACGACCAGTTGTCATGTAGTTGATACTAGTAAGGTCAACATTTAGAAATCTTTCATAGTTTCCCATGTCTTGGTCACACTCATCTCCATCAACAGTAACAAAAACCTCGCCGTGTTCGGTGGGATTCATAGTACCGGCATCTATGTTCACATAAGGATCTATTTTTATAGCAGTAACAGATGTTCCCTTGTCCTGAAGTATCTTAGCGATCGATGAGGCTGTTATTCCTTTTCCGACTCCGGAAATTACACCACCAACAACGAAGATGTACTTAGGAATAATTTTGCCCATAATCAAACATTCAAATATTTACGAGTAGCAAAATAACTAGAAATAGC
>JADZEV010000010.1 GCA_020850295.1 Candidatus Nomurabacteria bacterium | reverse complement strand
GGCTTTGGACTTCATTTTTATAGACTTATTACAGGTCTAGCATTTTTAGCGGTAGCTTACGGTCTCTATATACATCAAAGATGGTCATTGTGGTTATATGGAGCGATAGTTTTAATAGGACTTTTCTTAAATTTTAGTTTAGCTGTGATACCTGCTGTTTTGGTAATTTTCTTAATAACCCAAAGAAAGTTTTTTACACCCGGAGTTTTAGATAAGTATTCAGAAAAAATTTTTAATAAAATAAAATTTGAATATGAATCTATTATAAAAAAAGACAAATAAAAATAAGACCTCAAACTCGAGGTCTTATTTTTATTATTCCACTAGCATTGCTGTTACAACCAATCTTTTGTCATGAGTTTTATATTGATCTGACCAAGTTCCTGTGCAAGTTATAAGCTTGAGAAACTTTCCGTCATCTTGTTTAAACACCTCATCAGCCTTTGCATCAAAGTCGTAGACCTTGGTACCAACAACGACAAAGTGTAAAGTGTTTTTGCCAAGTGTTTCAACATAAATATCAGCTCCTGTCTCAATATTTTTTAGATTACTAAAGACTGCTGGAAAAGCTAGTCCGTTATTTACATGTCCAGCTATAACAGCGCTTCCTAGCTGACCTGGCAAAGGTCCGTATTCATACCAACCAACATCAACAAAGTTATTTGGTGTTGCCATATTACCTTTTAAAGTAATACCTACTTTCTGAACCTTGGCATCTATATCAAGACTAGGGACAGCTAGACGACTAGGCGCATTAATAACTGTAGTAGCAGACTTAACGGATATTTCTGGAGAATATACTGTGGATTTAATGATAACAATGGCAAATACTACCAACGCTAATACAGAAACTATTTTAGCAATGTAACTTTTTTTATTTTGCCTGCTCACTAGAATTTTGTCTCTTTATATAAACGAAACCTAAAGAAGCAATTGAAGCAGAAAATATAAGTATCATTGCGTTAATTAATGCATTACCACCAAAGCCTGTTGTTGGAAGACCTGGAGTTGTTGGGGTGTTGCCTGGTGTTGAAGTTGTAGCTACAAATGTTCCATTACAAGGAAGACCTGTTATATCGCTATAACCTAGTATTGATGTACAGCCAGCAAGCCATGATATAGCAACAGGTCCGCCACTACACGGAGCACCGTTTACAGTGCTGTAGCCTAAAGCAGAATCACAACCTGGCATAAACATAGGAGTAGCTACAGAAGTGCCATTACAAGGAGATCCTGTTGTTACGCTATAGCCTAAAGCAGAACTACAACCCGCAGGAAAACTTGCTGTTTGAGCTTCAGCAACTTTTAAATTAGTAAGGCCAAAAAGACCAAACACTAGAAAACTAAAAATTGTTAAGAAAATTAATTTTTTATTCATATTTCTAAGAATTAAACTAATAATTTATATTAATCTAATAAAACGACCTTATTAAGGATGAACAAATTAGGTGAAGGTATTCAATATAGAGTGACGAATTACACCTCTTTATATTACAAATAAAGGTTTACAAAAAATATAAAGTAAGTGTCAACTGTTTATGCAGTTTTTTATTTTAAAATTCTTTGGTGAAGACCAAAAGTATTTCCTTCTGTGTCTATGAAGTAGGTCATGTCTACATAGACCCTGATCGTGGTCATATCATCAAGAAGATGTTTGAGAAGGTTGCTTATGAGAAATGGAGTGGTAAGAAAATATATCACTGGCTAAAATTTGAAATGAACTTCAAAACACCAAATGGTAACAAAGGACTGACTTTGAGTAATATTTATCTTCTTCTACAAAATGATTTCTATTACGGATCATTTGAATATCCTAGAAAGAGTGGGCTTTGGTATAAAGGTGCACACGAACCATTAATTACCAAAGAATTGTTTGATCAGGTGCAGGAGCAAGTAAAAAGCCAGTTTGTGAGATCCGAAGGCAAAGAATTCGCTTTTACCAAACTCATGACCTGTGGTTTATGTGGCTCAGGTATTACGGCCGATGAGAAGTTTAAAAAGCAAAAGAACGGCAATGTACACCGTCATGTCTATTATGGTTGCACCAAACGACGGGATCCGAACTGTAAATGTGGATATATCAATGAAATAGACCTCCTGAAACAGTTTGAGGATTTAATAAGCGAAATCGATATAGACGAAATTGGGGTTAAAGAAAAGATAAAGTCAGAAGTCGAGCGATTTAAGAAGTTCCAGCAATCAATGTTAGGCATCAAAACCAAAGTGGAAGTGGCAGATTTAGATATACGAAATTACGCAAAATACCTCCTACAAGAAGGAGCTGATGTAGAAAAAAGAGAATTACTTGGATGTTTGAAAGGTAATATTTTGTTATCTGAAAAGAAGATTCTATTAACAAAATAAAAACCACTCGACTGAGTGGTTTTTATTTCATGTTCCTATGTTGCTTATATCGCGAGCTTAATGTTAGTAACTCATAAACTCCGTCACTTCACCATCATTACCGATTGCATAGATGATCCATTTCTCTGTCTTTGGTCCTGGCATTCCTGGAGAACCTGAAGGCATTCCAGGTAAGGCGATACCTTTGATAGCTGGTTTTTCAGCGAGTAATTTCTCGACTACTTCAAGTGGTATGTGCCCCTCAATTACATAGCCTCCAACTATAGAAGTGTGGCAGCTCTGTAGATTAGTTGGAACGCCGTATCGGTCTTTGATAGCAGTAAGATCAGCAACATCTACCGCTTTTACGTTTACATCTTCACGTTCAAGGTACTCTACATAGACATGGCAACAACCACACGTCTCTGTCTTGTAGACAATTATTTCCTCACCCATAAGGGCAGTCTTCTCTTCGGAAATGTTTTGACCTTTCCATATACTTATACCATTTGGCTTACTGCCTACCGATATTTGAGTTATTTCCTTACTTGTTTCCATATCAATTACAGAGACAGTGCCTCCTTCAAGGTTTGTAACATATGCCCTACTGTTATCTTCATTTATGACCACGCCATGAGGAGCTTTTCCGACAGCAATACTTTCAGCTATTTCTTTCGTTTGAAGATCCAGTTTATACAGCTTGTTGTTTGGAGGTCGGTTCTGTAGAACACCTTGATCTGCGATATAGACGTAACGAGAATCTGAAGTCGGATAGAGTTGCACTGGTCCCTCTGAACCCTCTGGCAAGGCTACATACGATACTGATTCGAAAGCAGTATCGTACAAAGCAACGCTGCGAGTCTCATACACAGACGCAGCTACATATTTACCATCGGGAGTAACTGCGGTCTGAACAGCTGAACCGTTCAGAGGTTTTACCTCTATCGTTCCGTTTTCTAGATTAACGACGCCAAGCCCCTTTCCATCCATGAACGCAACGTAGGCAGTCTTTCCGTCAGGAGAGAGCCGCATACCATGGGGACCGCTTCCTTCGGGTAGATTAATCTCTGTTTGCAGGAAATTGCTCGTATCAACTTTGTAGAGCTTATTTGTTTCCTGTGCCGCGATAAGTGCCGTAGATCCGTCTGGGGTAAACACAACGTGTGCAAGATGCTGACCACTTCCAAGCGGTATTCGTTTGATTATGGCGTCCTCTTGAGGGTCAATGACGATAACCTGATCTCCAGTGTCCATCTTCATTTCACCATGTCCTTCATCGGCGTATGCGGTAGGAATGAAAAGCGAGCTATGTCTGTCATGCTCCTCCATTCCAGCATTAGCTGTTACCCAAACGCTTTTTCCATCTGGGGACGCTTGGACATTGTGCGGAAGATATTTCGTTTCAGTTTCATGTTCAGTGAGGTCAATGACTTTGATCGATTTGTTTGTGGCAGGGTTAATGACATTCACAGTGCCTTCTTCTTCGACTGCCACATAGATTTTCTCTGTAAGTGCATTTCCTGTTGAGGAAATGGGGTTATTCTTTGCAAGCAAAGTAATGCCCGCAAGCGCAAGGATTACTATCCCGCCTAATACATATGTTTTCTTCATAGGCTTAATTGGTAAACCAAGTTTGTCGCCACTCTTTCATCATTTCAATTTCACTTGTCTGGGCGTTAATAATGTCATTTCCGAGTTTTACGAGTTCAGGACGCTGTGTCTTCTGAAGAAGCATACGTGCCATATCTACAGCCCCTTCGTGATGAACAATCATTTCGTCAATAAATGCCTTCTCAAACTCTTCTCCCGATTTACCTTCTAGACCTGCTGTCATGTTAGTCATTGTATCTCCCATTTCGTGTGAGCCACCCATCATATGACTACTTGTGTCAGTTGTGTCTGACATCATGGGGCAATTCATTTTTCCTGTTCCTAAGAAATATCCAAGAACAAGTCCCAGAATAAGGGTAATGATGCCGATAATAAGTAAGTTGTTATTTTTTGTTTCCATAATTTTGTTTAATAGTTGCTAATAAAAGAAGTAGGAAAAATTACGGGGCTTTGGGATGCAAAATACCTTGAGAGAATAGCTCTGTATATAGATCAGGAATATAAAACGTAAATCTGCGAGGGACTTCTTGAGAGCCGGTTATTTCAGGCGGATCCAGTATGACCTTTTTTATGCGGGCAAAGAGAGCTAGTCCAAGAGCTATAAGTAAAAGCAGGAAGGAAGAAATAAGTGTTAGAGGAACAGTGAATATGCTTTGCCATACAGAAAGATATTCAAATGGGTTCATTGCACAAATGACATGCTCACCAAGCGTTACAGTGCAACCAGCTTGGTGTTCACCGTGAGACATTTGAACCGCTGACAAAATGCCAAACCCACCTACCCATAAAAATGCCACTAAAAGTATGCCGAGGAGGAGATATTTTGCTTTGTTTGTAAAAAATGACATACCTACATTCTATAATTTTTCAGGAGGGTTGCGTTAATCGCCACGACCACCGTACTTACCGACATCAGCACGGCTCCTACGGCAGGAGATAAAATAATTCCGACACCAGCGAGCACTCCCGCTGCTAGTGGTAAAGCAAGAATGTTATAGCCGCTTGCCCACCAGAGATTTTGGATCATCTTTCGATACGTAGCCTTGGCGAGAGAAAGTATTGCAACCACATCTCTTGGATCACTTTTTACCAAGACCACATCGGCACTTTCAATAGCTACATCAGTTCCAGCACCGATAGCGATGCCGACATTAGCTTGAGCAAGTGCTGGTGCATCATTAACCCCGTCTCCAACCATCGCCACCTTATACCCTCGGGCTTGTAACTCTTTTATCTTCTCTGTCTTCTGATGTGACAACACCTCTGCATAATAGGTCTTGATTCCTAGCTCCTTTGAAACACGCTCTGCGACACGCTTAGCGTCCCCGGTAAGCATAATAGGTTCAATTCCCATTTCTTGAAGTTTTTGGACCACTTCCTTTGCTTCATCGCGAACCATATCATCAAGAGCAATAGCACCTATAGGTAATTCATCAACTAAAACAAATACGACAGTCCTTCCCTCATCTATCAAACGTTCAACGCTTTTGTTGTTTACCGCTATCCTCTTTTCATTTAAATATCCTGGACTTACCACTTTGATTTGTTTCCCCTCTACAGTGCCCATTGCACCTTTGCCGGGTATTGCGGAGAAATTATTTACAGCAAGTTTTTTATCTACACGTTCTGCTATGGCTTTTGCTATCGGATGTTCTGAGTGTGCCTCTATTGCAGCGGCATAAGCAAGAATTCGATCCTCTTGTTCATTTCCCAGTGGCACAACTTCGGTTATGCCGAACTCTCCTTTAGTAAGAGTGCCCGTCTTATCAAAGACAACAGCGGTTATATTTCGCGCTTCTTCAAAAGCGGTTCTGTTGCGTATAAGCAAACCTTTGCGAGCAGAGAGTGCGGTCGAAACTGAAACCACAAGCGGTATAGCAAGGCCGAGGGCGTGAGGACAAGCTATGACAATAACCGCAATGGTACGTTGAAGGGCATAAGCGAGGTTTTGGGTAGAAAAGAGAAACCATCCGAAAAATGTAATTATTCCCGCTCCGATTGCTACAAATGTTAGCCACATCGCCGCACGGTCAGCGAGTTTCTGGGTCTTTGACTTCTCCGCCTGTGCAGAAGATACAAGCTCTATGATTTGGGAAAGATATGTGTCTTTTCCTACTTTCTGTATCTCTACAACGATTGAACCATCGCTATTGACTGAACCTCCGATAACAGATTGTCCAGCATATTTTTCTATGAGTTTCGTTTCTCCTGTAAGCATTGCTTCATTTACTGAAGTTCTTCCTTCAATAACAATGCCGTCAACAGGGATCTTCTCACCAGGTTTTACAAGAACTCTATCTCCGAGAGACAGATCAGCAACCTGCACCTCTTCTATCTCTCCGTTTTTTCCAAGCCGGTGTGCTGTTGAAGGCATTAGCTTTGCAAGTTCTTCCAAAGCTCCTGACGCACCCATAACCGACCTCATCTCAATCCAATGCCCAAGAAGCATAATGTCCGCGAGCGTTACCAGCTCCCAAAGAAGTTCCTCTCCAGATAGCCCCGCAAACACAGCAATGCTATATCCATAAGCAGCAGAAATAGCCAGGGCAACGAGCGTCATCATCCCTAGCTGTCTTGCTTTTACTTCATCATATAAACCTTTGAGGAATGGATAGCCGCCATAAAAGAAAATGATTGAGGTGAGAATAAATCGAACATATACGTCCCTTGAAAAACCGATACCCTCTATACCAAAAAACATCTGGATCATCGGCGAGAGAACAAGTACAGGAATAGAGAGAACGAGAGAAATCCAAAACCTCTTTCTGAAATCATCAACCATGTGGGAGTGATGACCTTGATGGTTGTCGTGCGAATGTTTCTCTTGGTGGCTGTTGTCTGTATCACAGCAAGAGCGATCAGCAGGAGAATGTTTGTGGTGGGAAGTATTGTGCATATAGTTACTTATTTTGAGCTAACTTATACACCTTTAGGATTTCATTGATTGCCTTATCTTCCTCCTTGCCTCGCATTTGATGCACAACATGCGTAGATAAATGATGTTCCAGCATCACATTCTCAACGCTTCCCAATGCTTTTTTTATAGCATTGGATTGAGTAATTATGTCTACACAATATTTCTCACTTTCCACCATTTGCTGTAAACCACGCACCTGACCCTCGATGCGCCGCAGACGATTTTGCAACTGCTTTTTTATGTCTTGCTTCATATTTTAAGTATACCCCTGTGGGGTATACGGTCAAGCTCAGTTTCTTTAGTCGATCATGTATCTTTTTAATTCCACACAAAGGAAGATGTGAAAGCAAAAAAGCCCGAACAGGAACTTTTTGCTTAAAATAATCTTTCTTAGCTAATGCGAAGTTATCGACGCGTCTCGTGCGCGATAACCTATCACGAGTTGGCTGCCCGACAAGGACTCGAACCTCAATACCATGGACCAAAACCCTTAACGCTTACTCTTCTAAACAATGCTGGGGTACAAGGACTCGAACCTCAATTTACGGGACCAAAACCCGGCGTCCTACCATTAGACGATACCCCAGCATTATTTATAAAAGTACAAGCGTTTTCTAAAGTCTTAGAACCAGATAAAAATGAAAGCAGTTTCATTTTTATTCCCACCATTAGGGATCGGGCAATGCATTTACGCCCTGTTTTTATAACATAAAAACAGGGCGTTTTCAACTAAGCTTTCTTCTCTACTTCTATCATTTCAAGAAATGCTAGCTCCAGTGGCAAAGCTGGTATAGCTGCATAAGCTATCCTCTCTACCGCTGTTATCATAGCTATGATGCTTGTTGAAGAAATAACCTGCGCACCTTCTACAGCGCCCTTTTTAATAATCTCAATATACTTTTCATTATGCTTAGATTCTATTTCTTCTCTTAGATTTGGTGCATAGCGATACATCAAACTCATACGCATAGTGTCGAGCATAAGCTGTGCTAACAACATCATGTCTGTGTGATGATCATTAGCCTTAGATAAAACAGTGTAAGCACTATCTATGTCTTTATTTATTAAAGCATCATATAAGTCGTGGATAACTACCAGAGAGGGCGCACCAGTCACAGACTCCACAAGTTCTCTGTTTATAGATCTGTCTGACGATGCTGAAATAACTTTCTGAAGGAGTCCATAAGTATCTCGGAATGATCCATCCCCCAAAAAACCAATAAGTGACGCAGCTTCGTTGTCTATTTTTATTTTCTCTCTCTTAGCTATATCTTCTACTATAGAAGTCAAAATTTTCTCTGTTGGTTTCCGGAAAGAAAATACCTGGCAACGAGAAAGTATGGTCTCTGGAACTTTGTCTAGTTCAGTAGTAGCAAGTATGAAAACTACATGAGCTGGTGGTTCTTCAAGGGTCTTAAGAAGTGCATTAAAAGCATCCTTTGAGAGCATGTGCACCTCATCGATAATATAAACTTTAAACTTTGATGAAAAAGGAAAGGACCTGACCGCTTCTCTAAGTGCCCTTATATCGTCTATTCCTCTATTTGAAGCGGCATCTATCTCTATAGTGTCTTCATCTGTTGTGCCGAGAGCTTTGGCAAAGATACGAGCCACAGAAGTCTTACCTGTTCCTCTGCTACCTGTGAAAAGATAAGCTTGAGCAAAAGAGGAGTTTTCTATAGATTGTGCTAATACAGAGACTATATGTTCCTGTCCTACTACTTCTGCCCAGTCGCTTGGTCGGTATTTACGGTATAAAACTTGGCTACTAGTCTCGCTTTTCATGATGCTCTATTGTACCAAAAAAATAAAAACCCCGCTGAAGCAGCAGGGTTAGCAAGATTTTTTAAATTATAATCCAATCATTTCAAACTTAAAACAAATACCTCCTATTTGCGGGTAAGAAGTAATTTTGGCAATCGGGAGAAAATCTTTTGCGGAGTCATTAACTTTTTTTGAAAATTCCATACTCGAATGTTTTTCTCCGGTACCAAAAAGTAAATAAGGGGATCTGCAGAGAGAGACGCTTTTATGTTCATCTTTATCAAAATCAATTGATTGTTCAACTAATTCATAAAGTAGTGTTTTTGCTTTATCTCCTGTAATAGCCTTGAGAGCTTTAAGAACATCGGTGTTTTTAATTTGACTTAATATTTTATTAACAACCGAATTAATTATACTACTTCTTTGCGAGGCGACTTCTACCTTCTTTTTTGCGTATTCGTTTTCGTGAATAATTAATGTACCTAATTCACCGGCAAGACCATTGCGAAATACAGCTAGTTTCTTGATTTTTTCCATAAAGAATAATTTTTCTTAAGTCTATCCTTTTTTATCTTAAAGTCAAAAATTTATCTACTATTGCCTTTACCTCAGAAGCATTGTTGGCTCTTTCCATCAAAGCGATGCGAAGTTCTTTAGCCCCAGAGAATCCTGTAACATAAGCATTCATATGTTTCTTGATAATATTAAAACTCTTTATATCTCCTAACATTTTTTCATAAAGCTCACAGTGCTCTACCATTACAGAGAGTCTTTCTTCTATAGTTATGGGTTTAATTTTTGATACTGAAGCTTTTCTTTTTGTCTCAAAAAACTTTTTGATAAATGGCATCTTTCGTAGTATCCACGGAGCGCGCCTTGGAAGTGTTGCTACTACTTCTCTACTTTCATCAAAAAACCAAGGGTTTCCAAACAATGCTCTACCAACCATAACACCATCGACACCACTTTGTTTAGCTTTTTCTTTTCCCTCTTCTAAAGACACAACATCGCCATTACCTATTATCAAAGTATTTGGTGCTATTTGGTCACGAAGTTTTACTATTTCTTTTATATAATCCCAGTTTGCCGGAACTTTTGATAAATCTTTTCTAGTTCGAGCATGCACTGTTAGGGTTGCGATATCTTGCTTTAAAAGAAAACCTATCCAATCAAAATCAACATTGTTATAACCTAGTCTAGTTTTAACAGAGATAGGAATATCTTTTCCAGCGTCCTTAATACCTAACTTAACAGCATTTATAACAGAACCAGCGACTTCTGGCGACTTAATCATACAAGCACCAGCACCTTGTTTTTCTATGGTTTTATCTGGGCACCCCATGTTGATATCTATACCGTCAAAACCAAGTTCTGCACAAAGTTTGGCGGCAGCTTGCATGTTTGTAGGGTTCGCACCAAAGAGTTGAGCTACTATAGGCCGTTCAACTTCACTAAAAGCCAAATCTCTTTTTAATGCCTCTCTGCCTGGGCTATTTAAACCATTTGCCGAAACAAACTCTGTCCACATGACATCTGGTTTGCTGTATTTTGAAATGAGAAGCCTAAAAGCAGGATCAGTAACATCTGCCATTGGAGCAACGACAAAAAAAGGTTTCTTTTTATTGTTTAATTCTTGCCAAAAATTCATTATTCTTCTTCAAACTTATAAACTATCTTACTTGGAAATCTAACATCTATATATAAAAGCTTTTTGTTAGAGTTATGAAACTTTGAAGCAAGAGGTTCCGTTCTGATGCCGGAGAAAACATATTCTAAAGAAGTCTCTATATTATTTCGTGGGTCTATTATTATTTTAGAGATAGATTTGTTGTGAAGAAAATCAATATCTAACTGGCGATCTGATACATAGTTAAATGTAGAAGGCACTATGTTTATAACCAAAAGTCTTTCAGATATTTCTGTGATCTTAGATATTTCATCCAATGATAAAACAGAAAATGGTAATTCTTTGGGTTCTAAATCCGTAATGATTTTAATATAAGCTGTTCCAGAAAATACTGGCGCTTTACTGTAAACCACGCCTTGATTGTCCATAAAATAACAATCTTCTTCTCCTTTACTACACCAAAGAAAGGCGGCATCAAATTCTTTTATTTCTATTTCTATTGAATGGAAATTTGTTCTTTTTATATTTATATTTTCAATTCTAGAAAAATCTCTCTTGATTTTATCTTTGATATTTTTTTCATTGATTAAAAAAAAACTACTTTTAGGGAAAATCCATAGATACTTTCCTACCAACTGTTCTTTTGTATTATCTTCTATATCTGTTTTACTAATAACTGCGGTTCCTAAAACCTCGATATTTGTTATCTGAAATCTAGGATGCCTTAATAAAAAACCGACTCCAATCAAAAAAAAGATTATGGATATAAATCTTAAAAACTTTCTCCAAGAAAACTTTTTTTTAGTCTTTAGAGACTTTTCTTTTGAAACAGATGCCTGGTAGTTTCTTTCATACATAAAAATTATTTACCTAAAAAGTCTTTACCGATATAGGGTCGCAGAACTTCAGGTACCATTATTGTCCCGTCGGCTTGTTGATAGTTCTCAACAATAGAAGCCAAGATTCTTGGTGTGGCAACAAGAGTATTGTTTAGTGAGTGAGCATATCGAAGCTTTCCCTCTTTGTCTTTGTAGCGAATGTTTAAACGACGAGTCTGGAAGTCGTGAAAATAAGAAGATGAGTGTGTTTCTCTAAATTTCTCTTGTGAAGGAACCCAGACTTCTATGTCATACTTTTTAACCTGACCTAAACCTAAATCTCCTCCACAGTTTGTAACCACATGATAGTGAAGCCCAAGTTCTTGAAGAAGAGTTTCTACATTTTTTGTTATTTCTTCATGCAAAGATACTGATGTCTCATGATTTGCCTCACAAAGTACAACCTGCTCTAGTTTGAAAAATTCATGAACTCTTATCAATCCTTTTACATCTTTACCGTGACTTCCTGCTTCCCTTCTAAAGCATGGCGAGAAAGCTATATATTTTTTAGGCAAATCTTCTTCTGATAAGACTTCGTCGCTATGATAACTCATCATGGCAACTTCTCCTGTACCCGCAAGATAACTATCGTCTTGAGTTTTATAAAGATCGTCTTCTCCTTGTGGTAAATAACCAGAACCAAAAAGAGTTTGCTTGTTTACCAGAGACGGAACAGAAAAAGGGCTATAACCTTTTTTTATTAAGGCATTTAAAAAATATTGCCAAAGAGCAAACTGTAGTAATACACCATCATTTTTCAAAAAATAACCGCGAAATCCTGAAACCTTTGCACCTCTTTCAAAATCCACCATATCAAGTGCTTCCATAATTTCTGTGTGATCCTTAGGAACAAAATCAAATTTTGGCTTTTCTCCAAAGACATGGTGCTCAACATTTTCTTCATCACTTGCTCCTTCTGGAACAGACATATCGGGTATATTTGGAACAGCCAACATCAAGGTCTGCCAAGTCTTTGTAACCTCACGAACCTTTTCTTCAGCATTTTGTACCTGCTCTTTTATAGGCTTCAAAGCTTCTATCATAGAAGACCTTTCTTCAGGAGAAGCTTTAGCAACTGCGTCAGATAACTCATTTTGCTTTGCCCTTAGAGTTTCAAACTCTGAAAGAGCTTCTTTTCTTCTATCTTCAGCTACCAGGAGCTCATCGACATTAAATGACAGATGCTTTTTCTTAACAGCTTCTTTTATAAGGTCTGGATTTTCCCGAATGAATTTAATGTCTAACATTCCTCAATATTACCAAAGTGGTACAATTATTCCAATATGGAAGATTTTCCTATAAAAGAAATCGATCCTTTTGAGATTTTTCCTTCTTTGTCTGAAATACCTCAAAAACCAAAACGAATGTATGTTCGTGGTTCATTAGAACAAATAAAACACAAAAAGATTGTTGCCATAGTCGGCTCTCGAGCTTGTACAAGTTATGGAATAAATGTTTGTAAAAATTTAATAGAAGGACTTCGTGGCTACAATGTTGTGATTGTCTCAGGGTTGGCTATGGGCATTGATGCGATTGCTCACAAAACAGCATTAGAAGCAGGTATTACAACTATAGCTTTTCCTGGCTCAGGTCTTTCCTGGAGTTCACTTTATCCTGCTATCAATAAAAGCTTAGCCAAAGAAATTTTAAAATCAGGCGGTGCGATTTTTTCTGAATACGAACCAGAAACCAAAGGTGCTATTTGGACATTTCCTCAGAGAAATAGATTGGTCGCAGGTATAGCTGATATAGTCATAATAATAGAAGCTCAAGAAAAGTCTGGTGCTCTTATTACAGCTAGACTCGGAACAGAATACAACAAAATAGTTGGCGCTGTTCCAGGCAATGTTTTTAATAACTCTTCTAAGGGTGCAAATTGGTTACTTCGGCTCGGTGCTGTACCAATAACAAGCAGTGCAGATATTTTACAAGAACTCGGATTACAGACCAAAGATACCCCGGTAACAGCATTATTATTAAACGAACAAGAAGGTAAGGTTCTGGGAGCTTTAACAGAGCCAAAAACAAAAGATGCTGTTATTGAAGAGTTGGGGTTAACTAGTGCAGAAGCAAATGTAATATTCTCAACACTTGAAATAAAGGGGTTGATAAAAGAAACATACGGACTAATAGAAAGAATTGCATAATTTGTTTTAAGAATGTAGTATAAGTAAAAGTTTATTGAATGGTAATTAACAAAAACTTTACTACCAAACCCAAGAGTTCTGCTTACATAAAGAATCTCTTAAAAAGAAAACAGCGTAAATAAATTTTAAAGAAAGGTCGCCTGATGAGGTGGCTTTTTTAGTGCTAATATTTGCGATTTTTCTTTTATCATGGTACTACTGCATGCACAGTTATGAATTTACTTATTGTTGAGTCGCCCTCAAAAGCGAAGACTATAGAGAAGTATTTGGATGGGCAATATACAGTGCGCGCTTCTGTTGGGCATGTTCGTGACCTTCCAAAATCAAACAAAAAAGCTATAGATATAGAAGCGGGGTTTGTTCCGCATTATGAGATCAGTAAAGGAAAAGACAAGGTTGTTTCTGAGCTCCAAGATCTTGCCCATAAAGCCAAAAATATTATCCTAGCAACCGATCCTGACCGAGAAGGAGAGGCTATTTCTTGGCACATAGAAGAGCTTTTAAAAGCTGACAAAAAAGTGAAAGCAAATATTTCTAGAGTGGCTTTTAACGAAATCACCAAAGATGCTATTTTGGAAGCCCTGAAGCATCCACGCGCTATTGATACAAATCTGCGCAAAGCTCAAGAAGCTCGTCGAGTACTAGACCGACTTGTTGGCTATGACTTATCAGGAATAATTTGGCAAAAAGTTAGATATGGCCTTTCGGCAGGAAGAGTTCAATCTCCTGCTCTTCGAATACTTGTTGAAAGAGAACGAGAAATAAAAGCCTTTGTTCCAGAGACATACTGGAGCCTCTCTGCTACATGTCAAACCGATAAAAAAGAAGAAATAGTATTTTCTTGTACAGAAGAACCAAAAGAAAAAAAAGTTGTTGATCAAATATTAAAAGATGGAAAATCAAAACCTTGGTATGTAAAAGAAGTAAAAGAGTCAGAACAAAAAAGATCTCCGAGAGCGCCATTTACTACCTCTACATTGCAACAAACTGCCTCTTCAAGACTTGGATTCTCTCCCAGTAGAACAATGCAAGTTGCTCAAAAACTTTATGAAGCTGGACACATATCTTATATGCGTACAGATTCTACAAATATTTCAAAGCAGGTTTTGGCTTCTATTTCAAAATTAGTTGAAAAAAAATACGGCAAAGAATATTCAGAAGTTAGACAATACAAAACTAAATCTAAAAATGCTCAAGAAGCTCACGAGGCTATTAGGCCAACAAATATAGAAAAATTAAATGCTGGAAATAATGAAGAGCAAAAAAAGTTGTACAGCCTTATTTGGGAAAGAACTGTTTCTTCGCAAATGGTTGATGCAAAACTTTTGAAGACTCGTATTGTGACAAATGTTAAAGGAGATAGTATCCCTGATTTTTCTGCTACAGGATCACAAATGCTCTTTGCTGGATGGTTATCAGTAGACACAGCTGCTCGTAGTGAAGATGTGAATTTACCAAAAGTTTCAGAGGGTGATTCGTTAAAGCTCTTAGACTTATCAGAAACAGAAAAACAAACAGAGCCACCAAATAGATATTCAGAAGCTGGCCTTGTTAAAGAGCTTGAAGCCAGAGGTATTGGTCGCCCTTCTACTTATGCCGCTACAATTAGCACTCTTGAGACCAGAGGTTACATAGAAAAAATAAACCGCTCTCTTAAGCCAACAGATACCGGTGAAGTAGTTTCTACATTTTTAGAACAAAACTTTATGGAATATATATCTGACACTTTCACTGCAGATATGGAAAACCGTCTCGACGACATTGCTTCAGGTGATCGAGAATATGTAAAAACCTTAAAAGACTTTTACACTCCATTTAAAAAAGAAATTAAAGAAAAAGAAAAATTAGATAAAGCTACTACTCTTGAAGCTGCAGATCCAAAGTATAAATGTCCAAAGTGTGGAAGCACTATGGTTGTCAAACTTGGTCGAGGTGGCAAATTCTTATCTTGTGATCGATATCCGGATTGTGATGGCGCTCTTATGTTGGACGGAACAGAGATCAAAGACGATGAGCCTATCGGTGTTGACCCAGAAACTAATTTACCTGTATTTATAAAAGTTGGTCGTTTTGGTCCTTATGTACAACTAGGTCTTATGCCAGAGAAAGGAAAGGCAAAGAAGGGCGAAAAGAAGGAAAAGCCCAAAATGGCTTCGATCCCAAAAGATGTTGATCCTAGCAATGTCACAATAGAAATGGCTCTGACTTATCTATCTCTTCCTAGAACACTAGGACTTCATCCAGAAAGCCAAAAAGAAGTTACTGCTAACAATGGTCGCTTTGGTCCTTATGTTGCCCACGATGGAGATTTCCGTTCTATAAAATCACCTCTTGATGTTTATACTATAACCTTAGAGGAAGCTTTGGGATTGCTGGCAATACCTAAAAAACCTAGAGGTTTTCAAAAGAAGCAGAAATAACAAAACCCCCTGGAGAACCAGAGGGTTTAACTAAGTGCAGGACATATAATTTTTCACTTAGTTATGGCTACTTATATAGTATGGTATTTTTCTAAAGAAAAGTGTATAACAATACCATGAAAAGTAAAGGATTAGACCTAAATGACATATTCGAAAGTAGCTCAAAAGACTTTAGTGACTCTGAAAAAACTCTTATAGAAAAAGCATACACTTTTTCTCAAAAAGCACACGAAAATCAAAAACGAAACAATGGTGAACCTTATTTTAATCACGCCGTAGAAGTCGCCAAGAACTGTGCTTCACTAGGAGCTGATGCCATTACTATTTCTGGAGCACTACTACACGACACTTTAGAAGACACCGAAGCAACAGAAGAACAAATCTTAGAAAACTTTGGGGAAGAAGTTTTATTTTTAGTCTCTGGTGTTACCAAACTTGGAAAACTAAAGTACCAAGGAGTTGAAAGACATGTAGAGAGTATGAGAAAGTTTTTCATAGCACTAGCTGAAGATGTTAGAGTTCTTATTATTAAACTCGCTGACAGACTTCATAACATAGAAACACTCGAACATGTCAGAAGTGACAAACAAAAAAGAATCGCTGTTGAAACTATCGAAGTTTATGCGCCCCTGGCAGGAAGACTCGGTATGGGAAAACTCAAAGGTCTACTTGAGAACTTAGCATTCCCTTTTGCTTATCCAAATGAGTACAAAGAAACAAAAGGGTTGATGGACGAACTCGTACCAGAGTCTTTAAAACTTGTTGATAGTATTAAAAATGAAGTCGAAGAAATTTTAAAATCTTTTTCTATAGAGGCATCAGTAGAGGCTCGAGTAAAACACACTTATAGTCTGTACAGAAAGCTTCTTAAATACAACATGGAGAAAGAAAAGATTCACGATATTGTTGCTCTTCGTATCCTAGTTAAAACTGTAGCTGATTGTTATCAAGTACTTGGCCTTATGCATATGGCCTGGAAACCTGTACCAGGAAGAATAAAAGACTGGATAGCAGTACCAAAGCCAAACGGTTATAAATCATTGCACACTACAGTTATAACCCCTGGTGGTGTTGTAGAAATACAAATAAGAACACAAGAAATGCACCTAGATGCAGAGCTTGGTATTGCCTCTCATTTGGTCTACAAAGAAGTAACAACAACCGATAAAATTCCTCAAAAACAACAAAGAGCTTGGCTTACTCAACTTAAAGAACTCTCTAGCTTAGTAGAGAGTATTGATGATATGAATGAATTAAAACTAGACTTTTTTAACCATCGTATTTTCGTATTTACACCCAAAGGTGATGTTGTAGATCTTCCGGAAGACTCTAGTCCTATAGATTTTGCTTATGCTATACACTCTGATATCGGCGAGAAAATAGGTTCTGTAAAAATAAATAGAAAAATGGCAAGTATTGATACCATATTAAAAAATGGAGACATTGTTGAGATAGCTACAAACAAAAACGCTCATCCAACCCATAAGTGGTTAGAACACGCAAAAAGCAGTTTTGCCAAAAGGAAAATCAGACATTATCTAGAGAGTAATAACGATACAAATATTGGAGCTTAAAGAGAAAAATTTTTGATATTATAAAGATCGTCTATTTCTTTATCGTCTTCTTTGACTTCTTCTTTACTTCTATCGTCTAGCATTTCTACTTCTTCTTTCTCTGAAGAAAGTTCTTCTGGCGTATCTTCTTTGACCTGTTCCCCTTCTTTGGTAGCTATAAAGGCCTTGAAGTTCTCTTCTGTGCTTCCTCTAGCTTCTGCTTTACCCAAAACATCAACTATCACATCCAAGTCTTCGTTTGAAAAATAATCAATAGTGATTTTCCCGCCGACTTCTGCTTGTTGAATGTGTACTCTAGTACCAAGTTTGTCTTGTAAATGTTTCTCTATTTCTAAAAGCTCAGGTGTAGGAAGAAGTTCCTTTTTGCGAGCTTTGTCTGTAGCTATCCTTCGAGCAATGCGTTCTGCTTCTCTAACAGAGATCTTGCGATACATTATTTCCTTAAATAGAGTCATTTGCTCTTCTTTGCGACTAGAGAGCATCAAGAGTGGACGAGTATGACCTTCGTTTATTTTCCCAGAAGATAGTGCATCCAAGAATTCTTGTGGCATTAAAAGAAGTCTCAGGGAGTTTGAAACATGCTCACGACTTTTACCTACCTTTTGCCCTATTTGTGCGTGAGTGAATTTAAATTCTTCAACAAGCCTAGCATAGGCTCGAGCTCTTTCAACAGCATTCAAATCCTCTCTTTGAACATTTTCGATAATAGCGAGCTCTAGCTTCATCATTGGATCATCTCCAACTCTGATAATCACAGGCACTTGTGCTATACCTGCAAGCTTTGAGGCGCGAAGTCTTCGCTCTCCAGCAATAAGTTCGTACTCTGTAACAAGTCCTCCATCTGGAGTTTCTTTTTCTATTCTTGAAACTGTAAGTGGCTGAAGTACTCCATATTGGCGAATAGAATCAGCTAAATCATTAAGTGGACCTTCTTCAAATTCACGACGAGGTTGGTACGGGTTTGGGAAAATCTTGTCAGTATCAATAAAGAAAATAGAGTTTGAATAAAGGTTTGACATGGCTATATGATAACACAAAAAGTTTTGAGTAAAAAAATATTCCACCATATAAATGGTGGGAGTTATTTTATGGTCTTGTCTTGACCCCATAATTTACATGCGCATTCTGCATGATTGCATCATAGTTCTTTTTTTAAAGAACAGCGATGCCAAAAGAGTTTTTTCATAAACTAAAATGAACTTTTGGTTATTTTCATAATAGCATATATAAAAATAACTGTCAAGTACTTAGAAGTACTCTCTATTTACTTCCCTTTTAAACCATGTAAAATAAGCGTGTTAGCCCGAGTGGCGGAATGGTAGACGCGCTCGACTCAAAATCGAGTCTCGTAAGGGGTGAGAGTTCAAGTCTCTCCTCGGGCACCAGAACAGAACTAAGAGGCTCTGAACGAGCCAATGCGTGGGCGTGCCGAAGGCACGCCCATTCTGTTTGCCCTGATTTTGCGGGGGAATTCAGAAATGCGGGCGCGCTGGCGCGCACTAATTTTTCGCCGAGGAGGAGGTTCGAGCCAAAGATTTCTTTGGCACAGACCTTTTTAGCAAAAAGGTCTGAATCAGAAGCGGTTTTGTCCAAGCTCTGTGCGACTTTTAGCCAATTTTGGAAAGGTTCGAGCCAAGTATTTTGTTTGCGTGAAAGAGATGACATTTCTTCATCGAGCGACTTCTTTCGAAGTAATAACTTTGATTTTTCAGCACGATATATTTCCTGTTCAATATCTTGTTCCAAATATCCATTGAGAAGTCGCTCCAATCGAATATTGATAGCAGAAATGGCGTCTTGCTTTTCTTTCACGCAAACAGCCAAAGACTTGGCGGATTTTCCGTAGTCTTGCAAAGCAAGACGATTGAGTTCCTCCGCCCAGTCTTTGGGCAAAGAAACTTTTTGAATGAGAGATGATAACTGGCGATCCAATTCTTCTTCTCTAACGGCAGATTCTTTACAAACAAAATCTTTTCTTTTTTTCGTACAACGATAGTAAGTATATTCGTGAACATTACCATTTTTCTGCCGTTTGAATTTATGTTCGCCAGTTATCATCATTCCGCAGGAAGCACAGGAAATGAGTCCACAAAAAGGTTGAGGTTGATTTTGTGGTTTTCGTTCAGGTTGACCACGAAATTTCAACATTTCCTGTGCTTCATCAAAAAGTTTCTTTGAAATGATTGGCTCGTACTTTCCTTCGTGACGTTCACCACCGTATTTGAATAAACCAATGTAAAACGGATTGGACAAAATGAAAGTCGCACGAGATTTGGACATTCTCTTTCCGGAACGCGTGGATATTCCGTTCTTCGCCAAAAAGTTTGCGATGTCTTCCAGTCTTTGACCACCTTTGACATATCGTTCAAAAGCCAAGCGAATGACACGAGATTTTTTCTTGTCCACCACAATACTTTTAGTCCGAGAGTCGTTGATATACCCAACAGGCGCTTGGCTTGGGTAATCTCCATTACGGACTTTTTGGCGAAGTCCACGCTTCGTGTTCTCGGAAAGAGAATCTACATAGTATTTGCTTTGTCCGAAAGCCATGTTGAGCATGAACTTACCTTGTGACGTGGAATCACACCAAAAGGTTGGAAACTTCAGGCTCGCAAGTTTCCCTGTGTCGAGGAGGTAAATCACTCGACCGCCGTCCACTGAATTGCGGGCAAGTCGGTCAGGATGCCATGCGAGAATACTTCCACCGAGTTTTTCAATATCATCTAACATCTTGTTAAATATCGGACGACCTGGAATTTTCGCAGATTGTTTTTCCACATATTCGGCGGAAATTTCTATTGCTTCTCGCTTGGCATAGTCTCGCAATTCGTCCAACTGTGCTTCGATAGACAATACTTGTTTATCCTCGACATCCGTAGACTTGCGAGCATACAAAAAGAATTTTTGATTTTGCATATGTACATAAAGTAGAAATGGTTATGCTAGGCTCACAATCACAACATTAGTCACAATTGTTCTAGCATAACCATTTCTACTGACTAATTAATAATATTGTGAGCATAACCAGTATACCAAAAAATATTTCGACAACAAAAATTCTTTTTGTATTTTCGGACAAAGCAAATTCCTCGCTTCTGATTTCGAACCTCCTCCTTGGCGGAAAAACAGTGCGCGCAAGCGCGCCCGCATTTCTGAATTCCCCCGCAAAATCAGGGCAAACAGAGTGGGCGTGCCTTCGGCACGCCCACGCATTGGCTCGTTCAGAGCCTCTTAGTTCTGTTCTGGTGTCTCTATTGTACCAAGTTAGAACCTATTTTCAAAATAAATAAAGCGGACGAATTTTTGCGAAACAGTTTTCTGGGGAAAAGGATTCGCAAAAATTCGACTACTGATTTTCTGAAATTCAGTCTCGCCCGCGCGGAGGAGGGGTCTGGGGAGGAATCCGCGCGGGCTTTGGCATTTCTTTTTTGGCGGGGCGGGTATTAAGAAAAAAATATATAACAATGAAATTTCGGCAACGCCGAAATATAAAAATTAGTTTGTGCTTGACCCACCCACCCATTCGCGCACAATTTTTGCTCCCTAAAAAAGATACAACTTTTTACTTTCTATATATGAAGCGATTTTTTCGGGAACAAGTTTTTTATAACTATCATCATGGTTTTTAACCATATTCCGAATTTGAGTTGAGGATATAGATTTTTTGGTTCCCTCAAAAATTACTACATTATCATTATGAGAAAAATTTTTAGGAAATTCATATCCTTGTCTATTCATAACAATAAATTTTTCTTCGGTATCAGTTAATTTGCGTTGAAGATGTAAAAAACCATCCAATCCAATCAATTGTGTTATTTCTACATCTGGTTGTAATTTTATTTCCTTTAATATTTCGCGAGTAAATTTTCCGTCTATATTATCCAGTTCCGCTGTAATCAATTTCACTGGAATATCGACTTCTGATTCTAAATATTCTACAAAAAATTCACCCAAGGCACGACGATCTTCATAGTTTGTTGTAATATTTTTATCATCTCGCTTTCCAGACGGTACAACCCATAGTTCATCAAAAGATGACTTTTCAAGAGCTATTTTAATAGTTTCTGCGTGTCCATAGTGTGGAGGATTAAATGCGCCGGGAAAAAGTAAAATAGTTTTCATAGTTAAACTTTTTGTATTTTAAATAGCTCTTCGGCGAGTTTTTTCAAATCTTCCTCTTTTGCTTTTGGTCCTCCACCAGAACAAATCCAACCCTCATATTTATCAAACCAAAATTCTTTTCCACTTAAGAATTGTTCCCAAATTCCTTTCTTTAGATTTTCTGTGCCATGAAGCGGAGCGAGTTTAATATGGGCATGATCGATTTCTGTTCCTTCCATCATTACACCAACACGCCCAACATCAGAAAAGTATTTTTCTAATACCAAAGCAACTTCTTTTGAAGCGATGATAAATCTCTGCAATACATCGTCAGGCATTTTCAAAACATCGCTTCCATAATGTTGCTTTGGTATGACACAAGTAAAACCCTCTGTGTTTGGGTCAATCGAAAGAAAAGCCATAAATTCATCATTTTCCCAAAATTTTCCTGCCACTGGAATATTACCAGAAACTATTTCGCAAAAAATACATTTGTTGTCCTTTGTCTTTGCATCGTAGATTGCCATAATTATGAAAAAGTAATTGTGTTTTTAAAATGGTCAATATAATAAATTGGTAGATTATATTTTGATAACTTTTCAACAGAGTATTTATTTATTTCATCAATCGGTATTTGAGAATTATCAAAATTCTTCATTTCTGTTCTACCAAAAATAAATCCCTTTGGCATATTATTTTTTACAACATACAAAAGTTGGTCGAGGTAATATCCAAAATCATCTAAATCTTCACCAATCGCTCCTGTATGGTATTCAATAAACAAATGGCGATTTTTCAAATCTATATTTAAAAGACTTTGCATGAGTGTAAAAATCAGGAGATGTCCACCAATTATTTTTTCCTTGGAAATATCTAAATCACTATTTGCAAAAGCGAGAGCTTTTGCATTTTCTGAAACAGGGATTCCTGTTTTTAAAAAATCAGCAATAAATTTTCTATCATTTTCAGCGGGAAAAAATTGTTTAATGCGAGTAAGTCCTTGTCCATAAAAACAGGTAATTCCTTTTGAGACTGCCATGGTTGAAAAATGAGTAAAATCACTTAATCCATAAAATCGTTTGCCTAATTTTACAATATTATCCCAGTCTAATTTATCAAGTGTTTGAATACATTTATTACCTCCGCGAATTACCCAAACAATTTTTGCATCAGAAAGTATTGATTGATTAAATTTTTCAACCATGCCATCAATCTTTTCTGTACCAGAGGCAAAATCGAGGTACTCGATTTTGTTCTCATTCAAAAATGAAATTGACTCATCTAGCGATGAGAGTTTTGCAAAGTCTTCTGTTTTACATAGGTTTGCAAGTGCGATTTTCATAACAATTTCATTTTATCATTTTGTGGGCATTTTTTCAAGTTACCCGCCCCGCCAAAAAAGAAATGCCAAAGCCCGCGCGGATTCCTCCCCAGACCCCTCCTCCGCGCGGGCGAGACTGAATTTCAGAAAATCACTAGTCGAATTTTTGCGAATCCTTTTCCCCAGAAAACTGTTTCGCAAAAATTCGTCCGCTTTATTTATTTTGAAAATAGGTTCTAACTTGGTACAATAGAGACACAACATGGAAAAAATAATTGTAGTTTGTGGACCTACAGCTACAGGTAAAAGTGACTATGCTGTAGAGTTAGCCAAAAAAATAAATGGTGAAATTATTTCTGCTGATTCAAGACAAGTTTATAAAGGATTAGATGTAGGTAGTGGGAAGATTACAAAAAAAGAAATGAAGGGTGTTCCTCACCACCTACTAGATGTCGCAAATCCTAAAACAGTTTTTTCTGTAACTCAGTACAAACGTCTTGCTGAAAAAGTCATAAAAGATATTTTTAAAAAAGGTAAAACTCCTATAATTTGTGGTGGAACAGGATTTTATATTGATGCAGTTATATACGATCAAGATTTTCCAAAAGTGAAACCAAGCAAAACACTAAGAAAACAATTAGAAAAATTTTCTGTGGAAGAATTATCAAAAAAATTACAAAAACTAGATCCTGAAAGATTTGAAACAGTTGATATAAAAAACAGAGTCAGGATTATCAGAGCTATAGAAATAGCTACAGAATTAGGCTCTGTCCCAAAGATAAAGCGCACAAAAAAATACGATGTAGAATGGATATATTTAGATTTTCCAGATGATGTTTTGAAACAAAGAATTCACGACAGACTTTTTAAAAGAATGAGAAAAGGTATGGTTAAAGAAGTTGAAAATTTGCACTCTAATAAAATGTCTTGGAAAAGACTTGAGGACCTAGGGCTTGAGTACAGATATTTGGCTTTATACTTACAAGAAAAATTAACCAGACAAGAAATGTTATCTGAGCTTGAAAAATCTATCTGGCAATATGCAAAACGCCAAAGAACTTGGTTCAAAAAATATGCAAAATAAAAGACCCCTAAACAGGTCTTTTAAAAAGCTGTCCTATTACAAGATGTTCTTCTTGTACATCAGGTAATAATGATTCTTCAAAAATTCTTAAAATAGGAATAGGTATATCCTTACGATAACTAACTATAAACGATCTTACTAATTTTGAAGATTTAGAGTCAGGTTTACCTTTTAAAAATAAAGCGATGGTAATCCAGTTTTTTATTTTATTCTTGTTCTTCTTTTGAACAAGATTCATCAATACTGTTCCTAAAATATTAGGAACATAGGTTGTCATTTTATCTATTTTACTTGTTGGCATAATGAACAATTTTGCGGGCGATGTAGGAATCGAACCCACACTAGCGGTTTTGGAGACCGCTGTTCTACCACTAAACTAATCGCCCTTTTTTAATTAACCAGCAAACTATAGCAAAAAAGTAGCCCTTGGGCTACTTTTTTGATTCTTTAAAAGTTACAACTTTTCGAAGTTTTTTAGAATACTTTTTAAGCTCAAGCTTAATACCTGCAAGCTTTTTCTTGTTTTTTGTAGACCAGTAAGTCTCTCCTGTGTCTTTATTTACTAATTTTACTAGATTTGGTTGTGGCATATGTCGCAAAACTATATCAGAAAACCCTATTTTGAGCAAATACCTTTATCTTGACTTTTTAATTAAAAAGTGTATAATACTATAGAAATAAATTTTTAACTTACATAAACCTGTTCTTTATTATGCAAATCAAATCTGCTTCTATGCTAGTGACCAATAATGGTTACTGCGTAAAAATTATGTTTTCTGACGGAAGTGATATCTGTTTTTTTGTTGATAAACAATTCAACCATGTTCCATGGAAGCTTACGATCAAAAAAGGAATTATTCTTGATCACCGTGAGTACTGGAGAATGCGCCAACAGTGGAAACTGGAAGAAAAATCACTGTTTGTTTATCAAACAGAAAAAGCTGTACAGATAGCAGAGAAGTTGTTGATTGATCCATACCTTGGATTAAATTACAAACAGAGAAGAAAGCTGAACATTCCTACAACCGAAGAAATGATCAGGAAAAATAGCTCTGACTCCAATAACAACAACGTTGCTACTGGAGTAAGGCTAGAAACACAGTTTGGAAATCAATTTGATGAAATCAAGAGAAAGATAGAAAGCCCTACTCCAGGGTCACAAATTGATAAATTTCAAAAAAAGTACCAAAAGAAAACTGCTTAAAAGCAAAAATGTTAAGTCCCGAATTAAAAACTCGGGGCTTTTTTCTTGCCTAAATATTATAATTTGTGTTACAACTGTTTATCATGATGAAAGTCGATAGAACAAAAGCAAAACTTGAGAAAGGGGCTGACAAGGCTACTAGATGGATAGGCTCTACTTCCTCACTTATTTTTCATACGATACTGTTTGTATTGGCTTTTGTTTTGCCTAGCATTGGTGTTATTTCTTTTGACAGAATGTTACTTGGGCTTACAACACTAGTTTCTTTGGAGGCAATATATTTAGCTATCTTTATTCAAATGTCAGTAAACAAGAATACCGAAGATATTGAGGATATCCAGGAAGACATGGAGGAGATCCAAGAAGATATTGAGGAGATTGAAAAAGATGTGGACGAAATCCAAGAAGATATTGAAGACATAGAAGAAGACAGCGAGGAGGATCACCGAATAGAGCAAAAAGAAGCTCAAGCTATCACAGCTATCCAAACCATACTAACCCAACTTCAAAAAGAAATAGAGCAGTTAAAAAAATAGAAAAAGCCCGAGTATAACACTCAGGCTTTTTTTGTTACTCTTTTTCAAACGGAGTAATTGGCATATCATTAATCGCTTTTTTAAAAAATTTTAAACCACTAACCAAATAACAAAAAGCGATTATAGATGTAACTATAGCGACAACCATTAATAAACCGGTGAAATTACGACTAAGATCACCATTTAAATATGTAAATCCGTCTGTTTTGAAATATCCAAAGAAAATTAAACCAATAACCACGAGAAAAACTATGAGCTTTTTCATAATATTTTGATTTTGTTTAAATAAATTATAGCACCTTTTGATGATAAAGTCAATAGCACAATATTAGCTATAAATGTCAACTAAATCAAGAATTCTGCTACCCTACGGTTCACTGGAATGGTTCGTCTCAGGATCTCCAAGTTCTTAATATAAAAATCTATAGATTTTTATATTAAGAACTCTACGACATCACCATCTTTTACTATGTATTCCTTCCCTTCTGTCCTGACAAGGCCTTTGTTTCTAGCCTCTGCGTAGCTTCCTGAGTTTAATAAATCTTGCCAAAAGATGACTTGCGCACGAATAAACTTGTCTTTAAAGTCTGTATGTATTGCAGTGCCGGCAATAGGAGCAGTACTTCCTATTTTGATAGTCCAAGCACGAGTTTCTGATTCTCCTGTTGTAAAAAAGGTTTCGAGACTTAAAAGCTTGTAACACGCTCTTATCATTTCATCAAAACCTGTTTCAAAAACTGGATCAAGCTCTACATATGGCCCTGGTAACATAGAAATAACTTCTTTTAACTTATTTTCATTAGCCGCCGAAGTATTAAGCGCATAAAGCATAGGCTTAATTGTTAGTAAGTTAAGTTGAGCAACCAATGGCTTTTCATTGTCCTCAAGGATTACGGTACTAGCCATAACCTCATCTTCAAGAGCAGTTTTTATTTTTTCGAGCGCTGTGTGCAGGATAACTGCTTCCTTAACACCTCGTTTTTGATCTTTACTATTTGTCTCAAGTCTTTTGTTTACTGTTTCAAGATCAGCCATTATAAGCTCTAAGTTTATAACCCCGATATCAAAAATAGGATCTACTTTGTTAGCGACATGAATAACATCTTTATCCTCGAAAGTTCGAACCATATGAAGTATGGCGTCAGTCTCACGAATATTTGCTAAGAACTTATTTCCTAAACCTTCACCTTTACTAGCACCAGCAACAAGTCCAGCAATGTCTACAAACTCTATAGCCGCAGGAATAGTTTTCTCAGAACGCGAAAATTCAGAAAGCTTACCAAGTCTTTCGTCTGGCACAGGCACAATACCTACCGATGGATCGATAGTACAAAATGGATAGTTTTCAGCTGGAACCCCTTTCTTAGTAAGCGCATTAAAGAGCGTCGATTTTCCGACATTTGGCAGTCCTACGATTCCGATACTTAGTCCCATATACTATTTCCCCATCATTATTTTTTGAAGTTCGCCTTGATGCTTACGCATTATCTCCATAGAAGCAGCCATTTCACTTTTGCCACTCTTTTTTGCATCTTCTATTTCTTTTGAAAGCATTTTGAAAAACTCAGGGTTTTTTTCAACAGCACTCATTATGGCGTCGCGTTGAGCTGGAGGCAGATTTTTGAGCTGCTTTTCCATAAGCTTATTTGTTAACATCTTTTTTAGTCCAAACATGAGCTCATGTTATCATAAAAATATGTCAGAATCTACTCTAAATAACTTAGAAGATTTGAACAAGTATTGGCAAGAAAATTGTACCTGTGAACTTAAAAATACTGCGACTCGTGCAGTTTTTGGTAATGGAAATAATAAAGCCGAGATTGTATTTATAGGTGAAGCTCCTGGTAAAAAAGAAGATGAAACTGGTATACCTTTTGTTGGGGCAGCTGGTAAATTTCTAGATGAGATGCTTGAAAGCATCAAAATGACACGCCCTAATATATACATAACAAATATAGTTAAGTATCGCCCACGGAACAACCGCGATCCTGAGCCCAAAGAAAAGGAGGCTTGTAAAGAATGGCTTCATCAAGAGTTAAATTTAATATCTCCGAAACTTATAGTTTTTCTAGGGCGACACTCTATGAACCATTTTTTTCCTGATCTTAAAATATCAAATGCTCATGGGAAATTAGTTATAAAAAATATACCTGGAATAAATACAAAATATTTTTTACCACTTTACCACCCAGCAGCCGCGCTATATAACGGTGGCTTACGAGAAGAACTAATGAATGATTTTAAAAAAATCCCAATAGCCTTAAAGAAGATAGAAGAAAAAATTAAAATTTCTTAAGTTCTAACACAAGAAACATTGGAAACTCTTTGCGGGCTATATCTTCTGCTATTTGCCTCTTACCTTTTTGACTTTTCTTGTGAGAAATCCATTCTTCTATAGAAGAAATAACAAAACCATTTTTCTTAAAAATCTTCATATACCACTGAAGTGATCTGTGAAATGTAACCGTTGATTTACCTTTTGATTTAAAAGGATTTTGCTCTATATCTATCTTTGTTTCTGAAAGATATCTATCAATACGACGATATTGAACTGATTTATTTTCATCAAAACCCCAATCGCTGTGCTGTGGTATTCGAAAGGCGGGGTGAAGCATTACTAAAACAAATTTTCCATCTTTTTTTAAAATTCTTTTAATTTCTAGCATTACTTCATCAATATTTTTTATATTTTCAAAAGCTAAGACTGTAAAAATAGTATCAAAATAATCTTTTTTTAATTTTGTTTGATGAGCTGGTGCGACAACATATTCAATGTTTGTACTTCTTTGTTTTGCTAAGTCTATAAGATCTTTTGACAAATCAACACCGCTAACAATAGCACCTTTTTCTTTGACTAAACGCGAGAAGTAACCTTGACCACAAGCAAGATCTAAAATATTTTGCCCTTTTTTAATTTCAAGTATTCGAGTTAAATTTGGAGCTATAACCTTTTCTTGATATGAATCATTAGAATTTTCTAGATGATTATCATACCAAGCTGCTACATTATCCCAATGTGTTTTCATATTAACACTCACCTCTTCGGTATTTTGCACCCTGTCTAAATACTTCTAATACATACCGGAAAGAAACTATGGTAGTAAAGTACCTAAAATCCACAAAGCTACGCATCAACCAAGGAATAAAACCTGAGATTGTTATATTTTTATAAGTAAAGACTGCCCAGTTATGACCTATCGGTACAACATATCCTAATGTTTTAGCTTTAAAAGGCTTTGCCTCTATATCATTTACTAAATTAGATATATTTTGTGCTACATGTTTTCCATGAGCAATAGCCCCTTGGGCAAGACCAGATCCTTGGATACCAGCACCATCTCCAATAACAAAAACATTTTTGTCTTCTGGTAAACTAAAATCGCTGTTAACTAAAACTCTCTTTTTGGCATCAAGTATTAAAGGCTCAAATGATTCACTTATTTTTGTACCTGCGGTCCAAATGACAGTCCCAGAACTAAGAGTCATGCCGCTAGCGGTAATGTTGTTTAAATCTTGCGCTTTAAGAGTTCTATTTGTATATAAATTTACTTTTAATTTTCTTAATCTAGACTCAGCCATGTTAGAAACTTTTTCAGGCATCATTGCTAAAACTCTACTGTTTGATTCAAAAAGATCAACGGTTACAAGCCTCGGATCTATATGATATCTTTTTGTCATTTTTCTTAGATAAGTTGTTATATCTCCAGCAAGTTCTACACCTGAAGCTCCTCCTCCGACAACGGTGACATGGAAACGATTTACTAATTCATCCCTTGGTACATCTTTAGATTTTTGTAAAAGTTCTAAAAAATGTTGCTTTAAAGCTAGCGCTTCTTTTGCTGATTTGAAAGAAAAAGCAAACTCTTTTATTCCTGGAATATTAAAATAATTTGTCTCACTACCCATGGCTAAAACTAAATAATCATATTGAAATGTTTGCCCATCATAAAGAGAAACCTCTTTTTTATTATTGTCATACGAATGATACTGGCCTTGTATGACAGAGACGCTTTTATTGCGAAAGATTTTTTTGTAAGGAACACATACTTCTATAGCCAAAGCTCCTGTCACCAGCTTGTACAGTGCTGGATAATATTCAAAAAAGGGATTTTTTGTTATTAAGGTTAGATTAATATTTTTATTTTTAGATAGCTTTTTTGCTGCTTCTATACCGGCAAAACCGCCCCCGATAATGACCACTTTTGCCTGTTGTTTTGTTTGCATAAAAAGTATTATAACACCTATATAGAATAAGGCTTATTTTTAATGTATACTGTGTAATATAAGGCGATTTGACTCGTCAAGATAAATGAAAGGTTCTATGAATTCCGAAAACAAAAAACAAGCCTTATTTTCCAAGCTTTTTGATGAATACCAAGATGCCATATTTCGCTTTAGCTTATTTAGAGTTGGTAGTAGAAATGTAGCCTTAGACATAACTCAGGACACTTTTGTCAGGCTTTGGAGTCATATCTCAAGAGATAAACCTATAGAACACGAAAGCGCTTTTGTTTATCGAATTGCTAAGAATGCAGTTATTGATTATTACAAGAAATCTAAAAGTTTCTCTTTGGATAGTATGATTGACAATGGGTTTGACCCACAGACAAATACTGATGTCGATGAGATATTCAAAAATGATGATATAAAAATGCTTCAAAATATTATGGAGGATTTGGATGAGGAGAGTAAGCAAATAATTTTTCTAAGATATACAGAAGAAAAACCTATAGAAGAAATAGCAAATCTATTTGGAAAAAGTACGAATGCTATGACAGTTCGGATACATAGAATAATCCAAAAATTAAAAGGTCGGTACAACGAAACATATTATGATTGATAAAAAAATTGAACAATTAAAGATTTTCAAAAATGTTAATCTTTCTGACCAAGAAAGGTTTGTTTTGCGTGCAAAAATAGCAAAAAGCATCCAAACCCTTGAATCTAAGCCAAAAGTTTCATATTTTTATAGTGGAATACAACACGGACTTCGAATAAGCCTTTCTACATTTTTGTTTATAGTTTTTGTTGGCGGAAGTGTTTCTGTTGTTGCAGACAACTCTTTACCAGGAGATGCTCTTTACCCTATAAAGATAAGTGTTAACGAGCAAATAAAAGGTGCCCTAATAAAAAACCCAGAAGCAAAAATTTCATATCAAACAACACTTATAGATAACCGATTGACTGAGATCAAGACATTAGCAGCTTCAAAAACACTAACAAAAGCAAAGCAAGAAACAGCTCAAAAAGCGCTAGATTCTCATATAGAATCTCTTTCAAAACAGTTAGGCACACTCTCTGATGAAAAACCAAAAGAAGCCTTGAAAGTCACAGCCAGCCTTGAAGAGAGCCTGAAGGCACAAAAAGAAGATTTAGAAAAGATTGTTGTTAAAGAAGAAAACGGAAGTTCAACTGACGCTCTAAAGGCAGTAGACGAAACCTTGAAAAAAGTGTCAGATCAAGAAGTAAAGATTATTTCAAAAGAAATTGATCAATTAGTTATTGATATAAAAAATGTACCGGAGACTAAATCAGACAAAGAAGATAAGGACTCAACTTCTAATCCGACTTCATCTTCTTCTCAGACAAGATAAAGAGACTAACTACTAAGACAAGGATACCGAAAAATAATAATTTCTTTTTATTGTTATTTTCATCGGGTTTTGTTTCTTGTTTTGTCTTGCTTATATCTTCTAAAATAGAATCTGATTTAACATCGATATCATCTTTTGTGTTAGTAAATGAACCAGAAGCACTTGCTGGTAAGGAAGTTTTGATACTTATAGTTTCTTTTTCTTGGATTTTTGGTTGCTCTAGAGTATATGTCCTTTCGGGCGTTTGAAGTTTTGCATCAATGTATTTGCTACTTGGTAAGCCGAAAACTTTAAAAGGCATTAAAACCGTTTTTTTAGAAGCTACAATACTAAAAGGTGGAAGTTCTACTAGTTGGTAATCTGGTAACTCAATAAACCATCCAGAAATATCTACCGGGACAACATCTGCATTTGTAAATTCAAAACCTTGGTTTTTTACCACCCTAAAACCAAGACCACTATTTACTACTGTTTTTTCAATTGAGCTTGATAAGAAAGGTTTGTTTTCATAAGGAGCTCTATAATAAGCAAAAGAAATAGTGTATAGCCCTGGATATTCATAAGTGTGATAAATATTTTTAGGAGAACTTGATTTGTAAACAGTACCATCTCCCATATTCCATAAAAACAAACCGTTATAAGCTTGCCCAAATTCTAAAAATGTTTTGGCGCTAAACTCGGCACTAACTTTAGTATAAATATTTTTTGGTATTGATATTTCTATGTGTGGTTCAGACCTTGGGGCAGACCAGGCTGTGCTCAAATCTTTTTTAGTTTCTTCGGGGTTTTCGTCTGCGCCTTTTTGTACACTAGCTTTTGGTGTCGGGCTTGAAGTAATCCATTTTGAACCATCCCATTGCATAGTTTGTTTGGTTGTAGCATCTCCGGCTGGCCAACCTGATAAAAAATTTAAAGATTGTTCTATAGTGCCTCCTGAATTTTTTAAAACTAAATATTCTCCTGTATTAGAAAGACCACTACCGCCAAATGATCCTGACTCATCATTAACACCAGGTACAGGGTCCGGAGAGCTTGCAGTGGTCCTCTCTATTAGTAAATAGCTTTCTGATGGAATAGTCTTTGTCAAAGTAAATATCAGTTGCTCCCCTCCTGCTTCATAAAGTTTCCAGCCTGCCAAAGAAATACTTTCTGAACTATCGTTATATAACTCTATCCATTCTCCAAACTGACTCTCCGCTGTACCCATCCAAGCAATTTCTGTAATACTGACACTGGCAAAAACTGGCTTGCAGAATAATAACATCGTACATATGAACAATGTCGCAAATTTAAACATAATAAAAACTACTCCAAAATCTTTTTTAAATCTTTATGAGAAATTTCTTGAGATGCAATATCTTCTTGTTTTGAAGGTTTTTCAGAAGAAGTTGCTTTCATTAGAGCTTCTTTTAAAAGATTTCTGTTTTGTTCTGTTGGGCCTCTTTCAGCATGCTTAACGGGAGGTATTGTTTCAGATAAAGACTTTTCTTCTTTAAAATTGTTTTTCTCAATATTGTTCTTTGTGCTATCTATAGAATCTAAAAGCTTAGACAACTCTGGACTAGGTTTTATAAATGAATCTTCTTTCTTTGGCTTAAAATCATTTTGTTCAAATACTTTCTTAAATGGATTGTGTGTTTTATTTTGAGGTGTATTTTGTTTAACATTGTTCTCACTATCTTTTTTAATATTGGAACTTAATTTTTTCTCATAAGCATCCTTATTGGTTGGAACATAAGGTTTTTTTGGGGTTTGGTTCTCAGATTCTTCTACCTTAAACCAATCATTTATATTTTGCTCAACGACATCTTTTGGTTTAGCAAATTCTGATCGACTCCATTCGATAACATCATTTCTATATGTTATTTGAGGTCTAGCTATAGGAAAAAGCGTCTTAGCTGAAAAAGGTTGAGATCCAATATCATTTATCATTAAAGAAAGGTATATCTGCGCCATACCTAAGTTTATAAGGTCTGTAGATGTAAATTGTGGAGCATAAACTTTTTCTAGAAGCTCAGCATCCAGAGGTCCTACCCGGAAAGAAATACTAGTTCCAACGTTTCCAAAAACAGCATCTCGAACTGATTCCTCCATTTGAGCAATGTATTGGTGGGCAATGATAAGAGCTAGCTTATATTTACGAGCTTCAGACAAAATATTAGCAAAAGATTCGTTGGCAAAAGATTGAAACTCGTCCACATAAAAATAGAAAGCAGGAAGTCCTGCCATACGAGAAGGAGAAACATCTGCGCGACTCATAGCTGCGATATAAATCTTAGTAATTATCATTGAACCCAAAAGACTTGTATTTTGTTCACCGATTCTTCCCTTTGAAAGGTTTACAATCAAAATCTTTTTGTTGTCCATTATTTCTCGAACATCAAAACTAGACTTTGGTTGACCAATAATATTTCTAATCAAAGGATTTGCTGTAAACTGACCTATCTTGTTCTGAATAGCAGCACCAGCTTCTTGCATATATCGCTCACCATATTTTTCAAATTCGTCAGTCCAAAAAGACTTAACTGAAGGATCAGTAATACTAGCCACAACTTTTTTTCGAAAAGCTTTATCAGAGAGCATTCTGTTTACACCGAGAAGTGTGGCGTCTGGATACTCAAGTAGAGCCAAAAGAATATTATTTAAAATATATTCCATACGAGCACTCCAGGCATCTACCCAAATCTTCTTAAAAGTACTCATCAAACCTGACGCAACAAAGTGTCTCTTGTCTTGCCCTATATCTTCAAGCATGTTGAAAGAAATAGGATTTTCTATATCAAAAGGCGCAAAATAAATAACATCCTTAATACGATTTTCAGGAATATAGTCGAGCATTTTTTCGGCAAAAGATCCGTGTGGATCAAGCACAGCTACGCCTTCACCATTTTGAATATCTTGAATAGCCATATTCTCAAGCAAGGTAGACTTACCTACGCCTGACTTACCGACGACATACATATGTCGAGTACGGTCACGACTTTTTATACCAAATCGAGTTTGTTGGTTACGAAAATTTGTTTCTCCAAAATAAGTTATTCGATCACCATCGTTTTGCATTGTCTATATTATAGCAGAATTTTTATTACTGCAGATCTAAATTTGTCCTACTATATTCGTATAAAACTATCGATGTAGCAGTGGCAGCATTTAAGGATTCACATTTTGGATCCATTGGTATAGAAAGTGGTATATCACAAAGCTCAAGTGTCTTTTCTCTTATACCTACAGATTCATTTCCCACTATTAAGAGCGTTGGGCTATCAAATTTGGCATCAAGAAGATTGGTACTACCGTTCATAACCAGTCCATAAGACCAGTAACCCTTATCCTTCAAATCCCTTATGGTTTGATTGACATTGCCTATCAGAACTATCGGTATACGAAAAACCATACCAGCTGAAGTTTTGATAACTACGCCTGTTATAGGAGCTTGATTGTGCTTTGGAAGCAGTATTGCACTAGCACCAAACGCCACGGCACTACGAATAATAGCTCCAACGTTGTGAGGGTCATGGAGCTCATCAAGTAAAACAATGCAAGGATTTTTCTTTTTTTCAGAATTTTTTAAGGCATCTTCAAAAGAAGAATAAAGTTTCTCAGGATTTAGAACCGCGATTACACCTTGGTGTACGGCATCAGAGCCAATACCTCTTTTAACATCGCCTTTCATACCACTTATAGATATAGAGTGTTTCTTAAGAAGTGAAGCTAGCTCAGTATCTGTTTCCATTTCTTTACTTAAAAAAACTTTAGAAATAACTTCTGGGCGAGACAAAAGAGCCTCTGTTAGAGCATGTTTACCATATAGATAGATTTTTTCTGTGGCCATAAAAGATATATTACACGAATGCTTTTTTTCGTCGAGTTCT
>JADZEV010000009.1 GCA_020850295.1 Candidatus Nomurabacteria bacterium | reverse complement strand
GTACTCTCGTACGTTTGAGTTTATTATATACAGAAAATGAGGATTTTGTCAAATTTTTACTCAAGAAATGTGCAAAAACTGTGGATATTTAAAAGGCCCTTTATGTATTAGGGCCTTTTTTAAGGTTTTAAGTTGTTTTTTACTTTTACTTTTTTGCTTTTTGTTTTAACAGTTTTTAATTCATTTTTACAGTTTGGTACTTTTAACTTAATTACCCTGTTACTGAAAAATAGGTCAAACATTGACATAGATATTATTTTTATTTTAATAATAGGTTAGTAGTTAAGAAATGTCAAAAATTTCTTTTTTAACTCTATCAACATATTTACCAGAAAAGCTATGACCTTGATTACCTATATAAATTAAAGTTGAATTATTTTTTTCATAAAGTTTTTTACTTCTAGATATAACCTCCTTTGACTCATTGGAACCAATGATAAAAATAGTCTTGGATTTTGCTTTACCATATTTTATTTTATTTAGATCATTAATTTCAGATTTTGTAAAAATCTTATCGACCTCCTTCTTGGGATACATTGATAAATCGTTTTCTATAATTGCACTTATTGAACAGATAATCGCAAGTTTAAATTTAAATTTAACAGACATTTTATAAGCTATTAAAGCACCGGCAGAGAAACCAAGTATGATGTCTTTAGAAGAAACTTTATTTATTTGCCTATCAACTATTTTAATATTTTCTGAAAATAATAAGCCTTTTTTTGAAATAAAATTTAGAGGCACAACCTCATACCTTTCTTTTGTGAAAGAAACTATTCCCTTATATCCTTTCATAGTAATCTTTTCACCCCAACCTGGAATTATATATAATTTTGGTTTTTTTCTATTCATAAAAATAGTGAGGATAATCCTCACTATAAGCTAAAATCTTTTTAAAAAATTAATCAAACTCACCGGCCTTAACACCTTTTATGAAGGCTTTCCATTCTCCTTTTTTAAAGTAAAGAGTATTTTTGTCAGGATCTTTAGTATCACGGACTGCTACTCCTTTATCAGTTTTAGCAACGGTTACACAACGAGCAATGATGCCACCTGTCCAACTCGATGTTTTAAATTGGTTGTCATTAACCTTAAAACGAAACTGCTTCCTTTTTGAAGACTGATCTTTTTTCATAAAGAATGATTAAAAAATGAACAATTTATTTACATTTAATATATAAACTTTTTAATATGCTTTGTCAATACAGTATATATATGCTATATTGGCATCATAGTAATGTCCGACGCCGAAAGGTTCGGACATTTCTGTTGAAAATCAATAAAAAACCTTACAAATTTATCCGCCAGCCGGCGGAACAATATAAATATTATGTTAGATATAAAAGCCTTAAAAATAGCTATAGAACAACTTGAAACCGAGCGACGCATTGGTCGAGAAAAGCTCATCGATGCTATAGAACAATCCCTAGCCGCTGCCTACAAAAAAGAATACGGTAAAAAAGGACAGGTAGTTCGCTCACACATAGACCTTGATGCTGGAAGTGTTTCATTTGACCAGGTAAAAACTGTAGTTGATGATTCTTTGGTTTATTTCGAAGATGAAACTGAAGATAAAGATGAGGCAGATGAGAGAGAAGCATATAACGAAGAAAAACATATTCTTCTAGAAGATGCTCGTATTATAAAAAGTGACGCCCAAATAGGAGACGAAATAGTTTTCAACCTAGAACCAAAAGATGATTTTGGACGTATTGCTGCGCAAACAGCGAAACAAGTTATTATCCAACGAATCCGTGAGGCTGAAAGAGGTTCTATTATGGAGGAGTTTGGTAGTAAAGAAGGAGACATAGTTTCAGGCCATATCCAAAAAGTTGACCGAGGAAATGTTTTTATTGATTTCAACAGAGCAACAGGTGTTATTCCTCCAGCAGACCAAATACCAGGCGAGCACTACAATAGAGGTTCTCGTATCCGCGGATATCTATACCATGTAGAAGAATCTCCTCGAGGTATAAACTTGAAAATCTCAAGAACTCATCCAAAATTCATGGAAAAGCTATTTGCCCAAGAATCTCCTGAGATAGCAAACGGTTTAGTGGAAGTAAAATCTATTGCCAGAGAACCAGGAGCTCGTTCAAAAATAGCTGTTTACACAGAAGATCCAAATATTGATCCAGTTGGTTCGTGTGTTGGTCAAAGAGGTGTTCGCGTAAGTACTGTTATGAACGAACTTAGTGGCGAAAAAATAGACATTATAGAATGGTCTTCTGATCCAGAAGAATTTGTCAGAAAAGCCCTCTCTCCTGCTAAGGTCCTTGAAGTTGTTTTGGACGAAGAAGAACACAAGGCAACTATCGAGGTTACACCAGACCAACTATCTTTAGCTATCGGAAAAGGAGGTCAAAATGTTCGTCTTGCCGCAAAATTAACTGGTTGGAAGATAGACATAAAAGGAAGTGAGCTTCCTGCAGAAGAAGTAGCTGAAACACCTGAAGGAGAAGATTTTAAACCTCTTTCTGAGCTAAGTGAAAACAATGAGAATGCTGAGGCTAGTACAGAAACAGAAGCACCGGAAGCTACTGAAGAAAAATTAGAAGAAGTAAATGAGGAAACACAATAATGAGTACAAATCTTTGGCACGATATATCTGTAGGAGAAAATATTCCTAACGAACTAAATTGTATTATTGAAATACCAAAAGGCTCTCACAACAAATACGAAATAGACAAAGACACTGGTTTAATAGCCCTCGATAGAGCTAACTACAACGGCGCTCCTTACCCAATGAACTATGCTTTTGCACCTCAAACACTTTGGGAAGATGGAGACGCGCTAGATGTACTTGTTATGTCTACATTTCCACTTGATATAGGAGTATTGGTAGCTGTTAGGCCTATCGGTATTATAGATATGGTTGACTCAGGAGAAAGTGATGCAAAAATCATCGCAGTACCTATAAATGACAGACGCTTTGATGATATAAAAGACCTACCTGACTTTAACAAACATGTCTTGAAAGAATGGGTTCACTTTTTTGAAACTTACAAACTCCTCAAAGGTGATGATCCAAATAAGTATCCTGTAAGCATTGACTCTGTTCGAGATAAAAATGGAGCTATGGAAGCAATCACAAAATCTATAGAGCTTTATAAGCAAAAATTCCAAAAATAAAAGAAATAAAAAATACCCTGTTCAATGCAGGGCATTTTGATTTTACTATCTTAATCTTCAGCTTCTTTGTAGCCACCAAGTAAAAAACCAAGTAACAAAAGTACGCAGGTAATAATTACAACAAAAATAAAGACATTGAATGAATCTTCAGAGTCTAGAAAAAAGATCCTAAGAATAGCAACCGCCACTAATCCAAAAACAAAAAATGGTGGTACCAATCTGTTGAAGATCATAGATAGAACAATTCCAAAGTTTTTATTTTTAAACTCTTTCATAAAAAAAATTTAGTTTTTTGAAAGTTTTTCTAACTATAACTCATAAAAGCAAAAAGTAAATACCTCTATGTAATAAATACCCTAGTAAATCGTCTTAAATTGTGTATAATAAAACCATGAAAAAGACTATTATTACTAGCTTTTTAGCCATAATATTGCTCGGTTCTCCTGTTTTGGCAGCCGAAACAACACCTATCACACCAGATAAGGCTGATTCTGCAGATACTACTAAAGACACCAAAAATGACTCTGCCGAGGCAAAGAAAAAGAAAATAGAACAAGATCTCCGTTCTACTGCATCAAAATTAAAATCAGTAATTGAAAGAACTCAAGTCCTTATAGAATTACTAACAAAAAACGGCAAAGATGTATCTGACGCTCTAGATTATTTATCTAGTGCTAAAAACTCTTTCCAAATTGCTACAGATGCTATAGACCAATTTGCTGGAATTTTCCCAGAAACAAAAACAGATAAAGCATTAACCAAAAAAGAAACTACTCCTGTTATATTAAAAGACCCTCTTAAAAAATCAGAAGATTCATTAAAAGAAACAAAGGCTATGCTTATATACAGCATCACCTCATTAAAAGAAAGCATTACTCCTAAGGAAACAAATTAAATTCTATGGATCAAATGTCCAAAGACATTAATTATAAAGACCCACAGCGCAAAAGCCCTTGGGCAATAATACTTATATTTATAGTAGTTGTTTTGTTTGGAGTTTTTTGGCTTATAGAAAAACAAAAAGAATCTGTAGTTCCAAGCCCTGTTTCTATAGAACAAAAACCAAAGACTAATTTTGAAAAAGCCTCCGACCTTGAAGCTGCTGTTGGCTCTATAGAGATACCGAGTTATTCTAATTAAAATTAATTTTGGTATATAGCTACAGTGTGTTAGACTGCCGAAACTATGAGTAAAATAAACAATTTATCTATTACAAATCTTCCTGATTCAATGTTAGAAATAAAAGGCGAAGTGGCCTGGGAATATTTTGTTAAATATGAAAAGAAAGCTTTTGAACAACTCTCAAAACTTCTAGAAATAGATGGTTTTAGAAAAGGTTCTGTTCCAGAAAATGTTGCAAAGAAACATTTGGGAGATGAGCTAATACTATCTGACATGGCTGAGCTTGCACTCCAAGAACTCTACCCTTCTGTTTTAGAAGAAAATAAAATAGACGCTATCGGCAGACCAAATGTCTCTATAACAAAACTAGCAAGAGATAACTCTCTAGGCTTTACCCTAACTACTGCTATTTTGCCAAACATAAAGCTTCCAGATTATAAAAAACTTGCTAAGAGCGCCCCTGCTATAGCTGAAGTATCAGTTAGCGAAGAAGAGGTAGATAAGGTTATAGAAGACCTTCGTCAAATGCGTGCTTATGGCCATGTACATGGTCCAGATGATAAACACGATCACAAGGAAGAACTCCCTGAAGTAAACGATGAGTTCGCCAAAAGCTTTGGTGCTTTTAAGGACTTGTCAGAACTACAAACTAAAATCAAAGAAAATGTTTTGAAAGAAAAAGACCTTGCCGAAAAAGACAAACGAAGAATCAATATCATGGATGCTATTATCAAAGAAGCTACTTTTGATGTTCCAAAGATTATCCTAGAATCAGAACAAGAAAAGATGATAGCTCAAATAGAATCAGATGTTTCAAGAAGCGGGATGAAATTTGAAGACTACTTAGCTCACACCAAGAAAACTCGCAAAGATTTGATGGAAGAATTCAAAGGTGAAGCAGAACGCCGAGCTCGTTTCCAAATGGTCATCAACGCTATTGCCAAAGATATGGATGTAAAAAATACAGACGAAGAAGTTGACTCTGAAGCACAAAAATTAATGTCTCAATACCCTGGGGCTGATCTTGCTAGAACCAAAGCCTTTGCCGACATGGTCTTAATAAATGAAAAAATCCTGTCTAGCTTAGAGAATTTATAAAAATACTAAAATGACTCACAAATGTGAGTCATTTGACTTTTTCTGACAAAAGATTAATGTTGTCAAAAAAGTACTATGATAAAAAGAAAAATACTGACCAAAGAAGTCACTGTTACGGGGCCAAATTTTTGGGGATTTAATTCAAGCATTACATTCAAACCCGCAGAAAGACCTGGCTGGTTTTTAAGAACAAAAACAAACGGAGATGTTCCTGTTGATTTTAGAATTGCTGTCTCAAAAAAAGGTAGACTAGAACTTAGCTCAGGAGGAACAGAGCTGGCCGTTATAGAACACATTATCGCTTTAAAAATGCTAATTGGTTTAGATCAAGTAATCTTAATTGTTCACAACAAATGGCCACCATATCTTGGAGGCGCAAGTGGTTATATTAAACAATTAAAAGGTTCTTGGGTTCAGACTGATGAAGATTTTCCGTTTATTAAACCTAACGACGAATCATACGTAAATACTTTCAATAGTATCGCCACTGAAGTTTCAATAAAAAAATCAGAAGGCTTTTTGTTGCATCTTCATAGCAAATGGAAAGATCTGCCTAGAATTAATTTCAAAGTAACCTTAGAAGATCTAGGTTTGATACAAGAATTTATTGAAGCCAAGCCTCAGGGGTTTCCTCACTGGAGAAAACATTTTGCAAACCTAGCTTCCTTTTTTGGCTGGCCAAATATAGAGTATGTTTCATGGAAAAATAAAAATACTTCTGTATATGAAACAGCCAGAAAATGGTGGGCACATGCAGGACAAGATGCCTTTGGCGAACTAGGTCTTTGTGATTATAAAGCAATACCTTTAGTAAACTGCTTTAGATATAATGCTGGTCATAAAGAAACCTTAGAAGCAGTCAAAAAAGCTTTTTCTTGAAAAAATAAAACCCGGTAAAATTTTACCGGGTTTTTAATATTTACTCTTCAGATAGTACGCATTCGTCTTTATCAAAAATTAGTTGCTGAAAATCTTTTTTGTTTTCTAAAAATTCTGCTGCATCCAGTTTTTTCTCTCGGCGAAGTGAAAATAAAATTTCGTCTTTTTCGGCAACAAATTTATTTTTAACAACCCTGGTCCAAACCTTCAGGTTATCAAATGCGTTTTTTAGTACTTCATTTGTTTGTGCTATAGATGGCACAATCACAATTTGAACTAAATACATAAGCTTTGAATTTTTTATCACTATACTAGATTTATATATTTAGTCAATAAGATTTTGCTTTTCGGAACAAATATCGCTATAGTATCTATATTCTGATAGTCTGTTTCCCTGAACTTCCCTTTTCAAATTTACAAAATTTAAACTTTTTAAAAATATGTTAATACCAACAGTTATTGAAAAAACCGCAGGTGGTGAGCGTGCTTATGATATTTATTCTCGCCTTCTGAAAGATCGTATTATTTTTTTGGCAGGTCCAATAGATGATCATGTTGCAAATCTTGTAATAGCTCAATTTTTATTTTTAGCTAACGAGGATTCAAAGAAGGATATTTATCTTTATATAAATTCTCCAGGGGGATCAGTTACAGCAGGTCTCGCTATTTTAGACACAATGAATTTTATAAAACCGGATGTTTCTACTATATGCGTAGGTATGGCAGCGTCTATGGGCTCTCACCTGCTAGCAGGAGGAGCAAAAGGAAAAAGATTCGCGCTACCGAACTCTGAAGTTATGATTCACCAACCGCACGGTGGTTTTGAAGGACAAGTTACAGATATAGAAATTACTGCTAAGCAAGTTATAAAACTTAAAGCACGCCTTAATGAAATTTTTGCAAAAAATACTGGTCAAAAACTTTCAAAAATCCAAGAAGACATGGAAAGAGATTTCTATATGGACTCATCTGAAGCCAAAAAGTACGGCATCATTGACGCAGTTATTACCAAGACACCTACTGTAAAGTAGATTTACTATGAACACTTTATTATTAGCTGTTGGAATGCTCCTTGCGGGAGGGATTATTGGCTATAGTATAAGAGCTGTTATTTTTATCATCCGCAAAAACTCTATTGAAATCTCTATAAGTGAAAGGTTGATACATGCTAAAGAGCAAGCTCAAAAGATCATAGATGAAGCCAAAGAAGAAGAAAAACAAAAAGAACTTGAATTAAAGAGCACAGAAGACAGGCTTATAAAAAAAGAATCTCTACTAGATGCAAGACAGACCGAGCTTGATACTAAAGCAAAAATCATTGAGGAAAAAATTATAAATATTGAGCATTTAAATAAAAAAGCTGAAGGTTTGGTGGAAGAAAGGGTCGCTGAACTCGAAAGGCTTTCAAGTTTTTCACAAGAAGATGCTAGAGAAGCTCTCATTAGAGAAACCGAAAAGGAGTATGAGGAAGATTTTGCCATTAGAAGCTCCAAACTTCAACAAGGTATGGAAGATTCACTCAAAGATAGAGCTAAAGAAATTTTGATGACTGCTATACAACGCCTCTCAGTCCCAACAACAAACGCTCTAACTACAGCCAGTGTCGCTATCCCAAATGATGAAATCAAAGGGAAGATAATCGGAAAAGAAGGCAGGAATATCCGCGCTTTTGAAAGATCTTCAGGAGTAGAACTTTTGATAGATGAATCCCCTGGTTTTATAGTTGTTTCTTGTTTTGATCCAGTCAGAAGAGCTATTGCAACAAGTGCACTTGAGAACTTAGTTAAAGACGGCCGAATACAGCCAGCACGCATAGAAGAAGAGCTTGAAACTGCTAAAAATAATATTCACGAAATAATGAAAGAGCGAGGTTCGGCAGCAGTTTATGAATGTGGCATTTTTAACCTTGATCCTAGAGTTGTGGCTATTTTAGGCAGACTTCACTATAGAAGTAGTTATGGCCAAAATGTTTTGCAACACTCTATAGAAATGGCTCATGTTGCCGGCATGTTGGCAACAGAGCTCGGTGCCGATGCTTATATTGCCAAAGCTGGAGCGCTTGTTCACGACATTGGTAAAGCCTTAGATCATGAATTCGAAGGTACTCATGTAGAAATAGGCGTTAAAATGCTTAGAAGATTTGGCACAGACGAGAGGATTATTTCTGCCATGAAAAGCCATCATGATGATTGTCCTCATGAGTCCCTGGAGGCGGTAATAGTTCAAACTGCTGATATGATAAGTGGTTCTCGACCAGGAGCCAGACGCGATACAGCAGAGATGTATTTAAAGAGACTTGCTGAACTTGAAAACTTAGCTAATGCTTATGAAGGAGTAGAGAAGGCTTATGTACTACAGGCTGGTAGAGAAATCCGTATTTTTGTTCACCCAAGTGCAATATCAGATCTAGAATCAAAAAATCTAGCTCGTAATATTGCCTTAAATATAGAAAGAGACCTAAGATACCCAGGACAAATCAAGGTCACTATAATCCGCGAAACCCGTGTGATAGATTATGCTAGATAAAAAAAATCCTAGGTTTTATCCTAAGATTTTTGTTACTTATACCGTTTTACTTATTAGGCCAATTATTATTGACCATACAACTAAGGATACTACAGAGCCAAAAGAGTACTCTGGAATGTTATCCTCAACACCTTTAGGCGAAGGAAAAATTTTACCTTCTATCGCCCAAGATACGGGTATAAAGTAGATATCAATTATAAAGAACAAAGCTTTTTTCATATCTTAATAATACCATATATAGTTATATTTGTCAATATAACTAATAAATAAAAATATTAAAACCGCTATATAGCAATATCTTAAAAACCAAAAAATGATCCTAAAAAAGGTCCTTTTTTACCCTTATTTGACTTTACTTTTTTTATTGATTTTAATATTTCTAACTTTTTGTTATGTATATTGTGTAAAGCTTCAGCATTTTTTACTTCTGATGTTAGAGCGTCTTCTGGAATTCCCTGATTAAGGGCATTTTTCTTTTTAAATTCATTTTCTATATCTTTATCAATACTTTCTTTGGTAGACAGCTCTTCGTTCAAAAGATCTTCTTCAGACCTTGATTCAAGATCTCTCTTATATTCTTCTTCTGAAAACGAAGGTTTATCATTTTCGTCTGGATTTTCTAAATACATTCCTGTTTCTAAATTCATATCTAAAGTATAACAAAAACCCCGCAATTGCGGGGTTTTTGTTTTATTTATTATGGAGCTCTTCTCTTTTTTCTTTTATTCTTTCTGCTATTTCTTCCTTGCTACCAAAGAAAACCTCTCCGTCTCCTAAAACTTCATTAAATCTTTTATTCCCTTTTGCGTCGAACATTTCCTTATCTTCTCCAGAACCACGCTCTGGCATCATATTGTTTTCTATTGACATAACTTGACAAAATATTACTTATATAACATAATGTTAACAAATTGTAATTAAAATGTCAAACAAAAATAACTTTTTTTCTATTGAAGGCGAGATAAATAATCACCTAAAAGAGAAAGTTCTAAATTTTTTAAAACCATTTTTAAAACAAAAAAATCAAGAAATAATCTTTAAAATAAACTCTGAAGGGGGTAATCTAGAGAGTCTAAGAAGGATAAAAACTTATATGTACTTTTTAGCAAAAAAATGTGGTCACTCATTTACATGCAAATTAATCTATGCCGAGTCAGCTGCATTTCTACTTTTTCTAAACTGTAATGTAAGAGAAGTTAGCGATGATGGAAAAGGAAGTGTAGGTATTATCCACCTTCCTGTTCCTAATAGAGACTGTGACCCCAAAAAACTCGAAAGAGAAAGAAGTGATCAAGCATCTTTTATTTTCAGAAGATCTGGATACAAAGTGCCTTTTAAAGAAGTTTTCAAGCTTGAAGGAAAAAAAATGAAAAGTGATGAACTTATTAGTTTTGGTTTTGCTACAAAAAAAGTTAAAAGTTTTACATGAAGTCAGATATTAAATATCTGACTTTTTATTTTTCGCGGTATACTTAACACATGTTTGAAAAAAGAGAAAATTTTTCTTCAGCTTCAGAAGAGATACAGCATCTCACAAATGAATCCCATAGAGTTTATGCAAAACAAGAAGGTGGCAAGCTTTCGCAAGAAGGTGCGACATTGTCGGCTATAGAAAATTACGCTCGTGCTGAAGCTTCAGAGTTTTTGCACGAAACTAGAGTGCTCCCTGAACACCAAGCTGAGCACATAGTTCTTAGATTAAAACCAGAGGCGCATGATAAAAAAATAGAAGAGCTCTTTGCTACCATGCTTGAAAAAGGCATAAAAAACGCGCTTGATGTAGTTCAAAAAATGAATGACCCTCATTTAGAAGACGACTTCCATCGTTTCTTGGTCCAGTATTTACATACTATAGGAGCTATCCCAGGGCTTAAAGAAAAAGATAAGTTATACAAAGAACTAAATCATAGTCTTTTCTCTGTTGCGCTTCCGCCCGAAACAGAAGAGGTAGATTTCAAAAAGAAAGTTTCTGCTATGGGCCAATTTTATACCAGCTTAGTTTCTCTGGTTGGACTTGAGAGAACTGTTTCTATAGAACTAGCCGTTGAGCATTCACGCAAAGATATTGTGGTTTATGTAGCAGTTCCCAGAGAAAATATAGATGGATTTGAAAAACTTGTTCATTCATTTTTCCCAGGAGCTGCTGTTGAAGAAGTGGTGGACGATTTCAATATTTTTGGGCTTGAAGCTCACTCTATTTCAGCTAGTAGCGCAGAGCTCAAGGAATCTCCGTTTTTACCACTAAAAACATATTTAGATTTTGACAACGACCCATTTGCCGGCATTTTAGGTGCTCTTTCCCAAATAGCAGAAACTGGTGAAGGTTGCGCATTCCAGATAGTTTTATCTGAAAGTCATTACAAAATAGCAGATCGCAACAACCTTATACTAACCGAGGCTCAAAAAGGAGGTGAAAAAGTAAAAGACTTATACAAAAAAGCTACAGAGGGGCTACTTGGCTCTCTAGCCAAAGAAGCATTTAGTATTTTCAAGAAAAGCAAAGATGAAAACACTGAGAAAGAAAAAGAAGTAGACACTGTTGGTATAGAAATGTTCAAAAAGAAAAATGATTCTCGCATAGTCCAAGCAACCCTTCGTATCATAACTTCAGCTAGTAGCGCTTCTAGATCAGACCAGCTACGCAAATCAGTTGAGGCTTCTTTTGGCCAATACACTTATATCGGAGGGAACTCTATAGAATGGCAAGAGTCTAAAGGATCTTCTTTAATAAATACTTGTAAGGCGTTTTCTTTCCGAGAGCAAAATGACAAATCATTAGAGCTATCTCTAAATGAAGTTTCTTCTATGCTCCACTTCCCTACAAGCTCCTCTTCACCTCACGAACTTAAGAACAGCGGTGGAGCAAATGCACCAGCTCCTCTTGGCGCCGCTAAAAACAACGATGGTGTTTATTTGGGTACAAATTCTTATCGCGGACAAACTACTGATGTTTTCTTAGGGAAAGAAGACCGTGTTAGACACTGCTATGTTATAGGGCAAACCGGAACTGGTAAAACAACTATTTTGAAAAACATGGCTATACAAGATATTCAAAATAGAAATGGTATCTGTTTTGTTGACCCACACGGAAACGATATAGAAGATATCCTAGCTAACATCCCAGCAGAGAGACTAGATGATGTTGTTTATTTTGACCCGGCTTACACTGCACGACCTATGGGGCTAAACATGCTTGAGTACGATATAAACTATCCTGAACAAAAAATATTTGTTATTAACGAACTCCTTGGTATCTTCAACAAACTCTTTGATATGAAAACTGCTGGTGGACCAGCATTTGAACAATATTTCCGAAACTCAGCAGGTCTTATCATGGAAGATCCTGAGAGCGGTTCAACATTGCTTGAAATAAGTCGTGTTCTCTCGGACAAAGCTTTCCGTCAAATGAAGCTTTCAAAATGCAAAAACCCTATTATCAAACAATTCTGGGAAAATGCCGAAAAAACTACCGGTGAGGCATCGCTAGCAAACTTCGTACCATATATCACCAACAAATTTGATCCTTTTGTCAGTAACGACATCATGCGTCCTGTTATAGCTCAACAAAAAAGTGTGCTTAATTTCCGAGAAATAATGGACAAGAAGAAAATTCTCTTAGTAAATCTCTCAAAAGGCCGTCTTGGAGATATAAACTCTCATCTTATAGGACTACTTCTTGTTGGCAAGATCACTATGGCAGCACTTTCTCGTGTAGATATGGTTGGCAAGGGTCCTATCAATGACTTTTATCTTTATATAGATGAATTTCAAAATGTAACCACAGATTCTATTGCAACTATTTTGTCAGAAGCCAGAAAATACAGACTCTCTCTTACTGTTGCTCATCAATACATAGAGCAACTAGAAGAAAATATCAAAAATGCTGTTTTTGGTAATGTTGGTTCTATGATCATTTATCGTGTTAGCCCAGAGAATGCTGCGATATTTGAAAAACAACTCGCCCCAAGCTTTACTCCAGATGATGTTCTTAAACTACAAAACTTTAACGCTTATGCAAAGATTTTAGTAAATGGTGTACCAGAGAAAGCTTTTAATTTGAAAATTCCGGCTCCACCAAAGGGCAACAATGAAATAGCTAGCAAGGTTAAAGAGCTGTCTTATCTAAAATACGGCCGACCTAGAGAAGAAGTTGAAGCGGAAATCATGGCTAGATATCAAAATTAATCATTAAAATCCCACAGTTTAAGCCGTGGGATTTTATGTTATTATTGAGCTATATGACATACGAACAACCACCAGCACCAGAAGAACAAAAAGAAAATTTAGAAGAACTAAATAACAACAACGAGGTTTTAGATTCAGCCCAAGAAGATACCCCTGAAAAAAGTGCTCAAGAAAATAATGATGATTACATAGAAGAACAGGTTAAAATTATTGAGAAAGAAATAAATGAGAAAAAAAGACTGGAATTAGTAAAAGATAAAAACTTGGTAGAAGAATGGGACTCTAAAACAAAATATAATATTCCCCCAGAAAAACCTGGTATGCTTCGCAGGTTTACAACTGGATTAGTAGGCCTTGCTACAATGCTCGGTTTTGCGCAAAAAGCTAATGCAGGAAATACTAACCCAGAAGATAGTCTTGGCAGAAAACCTCTTACAGAAAAAATAAATCCAGCTGACTCAATAGAAAATTCTAAAGAATTAGATTTAAGGAAGTATGAAAAATTTGGGATATCTCACATAGAGAAGTTAGAATCAAACGATAAAGAAAATGATATATTCTTAGTTTCTATAAATGAATATAAAAGCTATGGTGATGTTCTGAATGTACTTAAAAAAGCAAGTCTAACACCTGTATCTACAGAAAAAATGGATGAGGCTGTTTCTATGAACCAAGAATTATTTAAAAAGGCGGGTTCAGTAATGTCTCTTAGTGAAGTAGTTAATAAACTTGGTAACCCTAGTTACAATACTATTACGTGGGATAAAAAAGCAAATGCTTTTCACGGTGAGTCTAGAGAAATACAAGTCATGAAAGCAAAAAAAGGAGAGGCCTTTTCAAATTTTGACTCTGATTATGATAGATACAACTTCATAGTTAAAGCTCCAAAAGAAAAAACTACAAGCTTCGAATCTGGATTAGCAAAAAAATAATAAAAATAAACCGCCTCTCATAATAAAGGCGGTTTTTATTGTTAATTAATTCCTAACTCTTTCATTTTTTTACCAAGCTTTCGATAGCTTATAATCTTTTTTATAAAAAGAAATAAAAGAATTGCATCTACAGAAAAAACAATAATTGCTAAAATTTTCATAGTTTTGTTATTTTGTTTTGTAATAATATTAACATATTATTAAAATAATGTCAATTTTGCATGAAAAAACCCTTGTTATATAATGCTATTAGCGTAAAGCTCTTAGCTTAGACGCTCTGACGAGATTATCAGAAGCAATCCACGAAAGTGGCAAATACATAAACTATGAACAAAGCATCACTTGTTGAACTCGTACACGGTATCGTTGGTGGTACAAAAGTACAAGCTGAAGAAGTTATGGAGAGCCTTATCTCTGCTATTACAAACACCCTTAAAAAAGGTGACGAAGTATCTATAGCAGGCCTTGGTATCTTCTCTGTGAAGACTCGCGCAGCTCGTACAGCTCGTAATCCTAAAACTGGTGAACCAGTAAAGGTTGCTGCAGCCCGCGTGCCTCGATTTAGAGCTGCTAAAGCCCTAAAAGACGCAGTTAAATAACATTTTCCCGAGCTCGGGTATATGAGAAGCAAAAAGTCTCCTTTTGGGGACTTTTGTGTTTTAGGCTTGCAAAATAAGAGATATTTGATATAGTTTTTTCTAAACCCATTTGTTTAATTTAAAAAATCAATTGTTTATGGCTGGATTCGGCAAAATCAAAGAGACCTCTTCGAAGAAAAGGGAGTTTGTTACACTCCACACAGGAGAAGTAATGAAAAAAGAAAAATATCAAAAATTGTTAAGTAAAGCCCATGCAGGAACAGGTAATCAGCCTCCGCCTTTAAAAAATGATCCAAGGAACAATTAATTAAAAAATCCCGCTACGGCGGGATTTAACTTTTCATAGTTACAAATTTAAATACAACTGCACCACAATTACTTAGGATTTTTACCGAGGTCTTTTAATTTTCCTATGTGGCTCTCTAAGGCTAAACCAAAACTAGGAAAGACAAGTAAGGGGAAATTGTATTTTTCACAAACTCTCTTAATGATCTTGTGTATTTCTGGATAATGAACATGGGAGATCTTTGGAAAAAGATGGTGTTCTATCTGAAAGTTAAGACCACCAACCCACCAAGCAATGAATTTATTTTGTGGAGCAAAATTAGCAGTGGTAGATATTTGATGTTCAAATCTCTCTGACCCTTTCGCCTCACCAAACGAAGGGTGTTTTAACCCTCTTACAATATGAGCTAGCTGAAATATAGTCGACAGAACTAATCCTAAAAGGCTCCCAAAAATCATAAATCCTAAAAACCATGCATTAAAACCTACTTTATTTATGGGAATGTGAATAAACAAAAAGTAAAAAAATACTTTACTTGCCCAAAAATTAATATGGTCCCAAGTTTTAAAATAAACCTTTTCTCCCATAACTTTTTGAGTAAAATACTTTAAAAAATCTTTGAACAATACCCAAAGAAAATAAAGTAGCCCGTAAGCAATTGGCCAATACAGATATTGGTACCTGTGTATAAGATACCTCGGCTGATCATCATGAAGACAAAGCAGCGGTCTTGCCTCTATATCGTCGTCAACATGGTTTACATTGGTGCCAGAATGATGGATGATATTATGCTTGGTAACCCAAATGTGTGAGTTAGCGCCTAATGAATCAGAGCTTTTACCAGCTATTTTGTTTATCCATTCTTTTTTAGAAAAACTCCCATGATTTCCATCATGCATAATACAAAAACCTATACCAGAGGCAAAAAATACTAAAGAGATACACAGTATTGCCTTTACAAATACTGGTAAATCACTAAAAATCAAAAAATAATAATTGGTCCAAAAACCAAGAAAAAAGAAAATTGCTTTTGAAAACAACTTCCAGTTCCCTTTTTTAGAAATATTTTTTTCGTTAAAATAGGCATTTACCTCGGCTGTTATCTCATTAGCCATGGCACTTTTACTTGTAAATTTTAATTCTTTAACAGAAATAGTTTTCATGACTAAAGCTTTTAGTTGTTTTAAAATAACGATGTTTGTTTAATTGTATCAACACCCAACAAACAATGCTATTTGACACATAGTATCTAAATAAGTAATATCAAGAAAAAATTTTATGAAAAAAATACTCCTAGTAAGTTTCAACAACGGTGAAATTAGAACCCGAATGAGAGAGTTAGGTTTTTCAGAAACAATAATGCAATGTAGCCCTAATGAAAGCTATGTTTACGACAATGTTATGTCAAATAGACCTAATCTTGTTTTTATAGACACATGTATTAACGAAAATCTTATAGAAAAGATAGTAAGCTCTATAGAGGACGCGAAATGGAGTTTTGATATAGATGTTAATACTGCGCTTATAGGACCTGAGCTTTCAATGAAAATACCCGGTGTCTATTTGTTTAAAAGTTTCGAAGAAGCCAGAGAAGAGTTAGGAAAAATTTATGCGCAATAGTACTAGTAAATACTCAGAAATATCTGGGTATTTTTTGTGCGGGATAAGGGAATCGGTCACAGCTCTCGCTCTGCTCCGCTTCGACCCCGTCTCGCTCGTTTGCAACATTGCTCCGACTTTCTCTTCCTTACGAAAGTGAAGCAGTTCACTTTCTATCCTCGCACCAGCAACAATAAAAACCAGGAGTTACCTGGTTTTTATTGGCTGTGTGCGGGATAAGGGAATCGAACCCTTCACCTCAGTTTGGAAAACTGATATTTTACCGATAAACTAATCCCGCATTCTCTAAATTATACTATAAAGACTATGTCTTTATATTGTCGGGGTGCAGGGAATCGAACCCTGTTCTCACGGTCCCAAACCGCGTATACTACCGGTGTACTACACCCCGTGAGCGAGTATCATAAAATGCTCGCATTTGTTTGATCGAGCTTCGCGAGGGTGGAAGCTTTGCTTACACCCCGTTCTGTCGATTAACAGAAACAACTATACTATAGCTTGTGATTTTAATAAAGAGGCTATGTTAAATCTAACAACTCTATTTTTGGATTAGCTGATCCAGACTTTGGCAAAAGCACCACTATCCCCTGCACATGATAGTTTTTAATCTTTTTTATAAGACAGTAGTGCTCAACAGAGATTAAAAACTTACGGAGCTTTTCCTTGGTTAAGTTTTCAGCCGGATGAATAAAACCTCCCTGCTTCCCTGTTTTGACCTCAAAGAAATAATACGCTCCGTGAGATTTAGCCACAATATCTATTTCTCCAAACTTATTAGCTACATTGCGCTCTATTATGGTGAAACCATGTTTCATGAGAAACATACAAGCATTTTCTTCGCCTATTTCCCCTATTTTTTGAGTTTTTGATGTAAATTGTTTCACGTGAAACTTTTTATATATGTTACATGTGTAACCTATATAAAACCATTGTAAATAATAGTTATTTTATCAAAAAGACTAAAAAGGTCAAAACTTAAAAGCCTCTAAAAGTCGTCTTTTATCCCAGTTGCACACATATTTATCCACAGTTTTGTCAAAAAACAATATTTTAAAGTGTATAAATCCACCTCAAAATAAATTTGTCTAAAAGACACTGTAATTAAAAACAAAAAGTCCCTATTTTAAGGGACTTTTTGTTTTATGTGCGGCTACAGAGAATCGAACTCTGGTCTCGTCCTTGGCAAGGACGCATTCTACCACTAAACCATAACCGCATTTTCAAATTCTTCAACCTGCGCCAAACTAAGCCATTTAAGCAACTTAGTCTTTATTGCAGTATTCGATATTATAGTAGTACAAATACCGAATTGCAATCTTTTTGGAGATTTTTTATTTATAATTTGAGGTTTGTAAAATTGGTCTATATTAAGATTTAACTCTTTTGACCAGGTATTTATACACTCAGGTTTATTATTATCTTCATATAGAGCCAATGAACATCGCAAATTATCTCTTTTAATATCAAGGTATTTTCTGCAAAATTGTATAAAAATCTTGTTAATATAAACATCTGAACTACTAAGCCTCATCAGATTTCTTGTTGTTTTATCTCCCTCTCCAACATAAAGCATTAAACCAGCCCAAAATAATGGGTCTCTTTTGTGTATTTCATACTCTTTTTCGGCCTCCTTTTCTATTAGCGCGTATTGATACTGGAGTTTGAGTTTGCGGACCATATTTATTCTTATCATCCGATTTCTGGCATTTTCTATACTTTGATTACTGTGTTTAGTGGTTAAATGCTTAGACCAATCCTCTTCTTTAAACCACCTACAAAGTGTTCCACGTGAAACTCCTGTAGCTTTTTGTATATCTCTATACGGCTTACCTTCACGCCTTAGTCTAAATATAAACTCTTTGTCTTTACGCATATTATATAAGTATAATACATTGGTTCAATTTTACAATTAGCATTAAAAGTAGTACTATCTAGTTGCGCACCCGTGGTGAAATGGATATCATTCCGGTCTTCGGAACCGTCGTTCCAGGTTCGAATCCTGGCGGGTGCACAACAATCCAAACATGGATAAATCTAAGGTTCCACAATTTGTTTCACATGTAACCGAAACTCTCCAAAAAGAGGGTTTTGAAGCGTATCTAGTAGGAGGATGCGTAAGAGATCTTTTGATGGATAATCCGCCAGCTGGCGGACCTAAAGATTGGGACATAACAACGAATGCAACACCTGAGCAAATACAAGCGACTTTCCCAGGCTTAAAAACAGTTTATGAAAACCTCTATGGAACTGTAACTGTGGTTAATATGGCCAAAAATGAGCTAGATAGGGTAGTTTCACATGAAACTATAGAGGAAGCTCAGATTACAACATACCGCTCAGAAGGAGCTTATAGCGACAGTAGACACCCAGAGAGTGTTTCATATGAAACAAATATAGAAAAAGATCTAGAAAGAAGGGATTTTACTATTAACGCTATAGCTTGGGATCCTATAAAGGACATTTTTATAGATCCTTATAAAGGACAAAAGGACATAAAGGACAAATTAATAAAATGTGTCCTTGAGCCTAATAAGCGCTTTGACGAGGATGCTCTTCGAATAATGAGAGCTGTTAGGTTTTCCACAACCTTAGGTTTCGCTATAGAAAGTGAAACTATGAGTGCTTTAATCTCTAGGTCTTCTAGTATTAAAAATATATCCACAGAGAGGGTTCGTGACGAATTTCTAAAAATAATATCTTCCGATAACCCTGCTTTTGGTGTTTCTCTTCTTGAGAGAACAGGCCTTTTGGAGCACATTATCCCAGAACTTAGAGAGGGGATAGGTTGTGAACAAAAAGGTGCTCATATTTATGATGTATTTGATCACTTGTTACACGCACTTGGTCATGCCGCTCAAAAAAACTTCGGCCTTGAGATACGTCTAGCCGCGCTATTTCATGATATAGGTAAACCTGTAACTCGCAGGTACGATGCAAAAAAGGATAAATACACATTTTTTGGGCATGAAGTAGTAGGAGCTAGAATGACAAAAAAGATACTAGAGAGACTTCGTGTTTCCCGTGAAACAACAGATTTAGTAGTTTCTATGGTTAGAAATCACATGTTTTTTTCAGACACCGAACAAATCACTCTATCTGCTGTCAGGAGAATTATCCAAAAAGTGAAACCTGAAAATATTTGGCTTCTTATGCAAGTTCGTGAATCTGACAGGGTAGGTATGAAAAAAGCTGAAGCGCCATACAGGCTACGCAAATACCATGCCATGATCGAAGAAGCCCTCCGAGATCCTATATCTGTAGGGCAGTTAGCGATAGATGGTAACTACCTAATGAACGAGATGAAGATCGCTTCTGGTCCTCGTATGGGATGGATACTTCATGCACTCCTTGAAGAAGTACTTGAAAACCCTAAGATCAATACGGTTGAAGCTTTGTCTGGAAGAGTAATAGCTTTGAACAAGCTTGGAGACAAAGAGTTAAGAGAGCTAGGAGAGAAGGGAAGAGAAAAGAAAGAGGAAGTAAATGAAGGAGAAGTGAAGCAATTACATGCAAAACATGGAGTGAAAAAATAATCATAAAAACTTGCAAAAGTAAGTTTTGTGTTGTATTATAAAGAAAAAATTACAATGAAAATACAACTAAAACCAGGGTATGTTAATGAGGGCATTATAGAACATATTCTCAAGTTCTTCCACAATATTTTTAACACTGACGGTTCTCTTAAAAAAGGTACTCCAAGAGCACTTGCGTCTGCATTTTTCAATACAATAAAAAACGACAGGAAAAACAAACAGTGTAAAAAATACTGTAAAGATGACGTAATTACAAACGGGACTTTAATTTTTGGAATTCCGCTTATCTGGGAGGATGATGTAATAATTGATGGCAGGGTTTGTAACGACGAAAATAACCCCTTATACATCGCCCTAAATGAATTTTTCCAGGAAATTAAATTGCTTGCAAGCGATGCTTATGTTGAAGCTGGTGAGGGGTTTATCAGGATGGCAGTTCCCCCACCTGAGGTCTACGTTTATGAAGACCATAGTGGAAATTTGTCTGGTGATACTAAAGGTTTAGCCTATTCAATATTAAGAAATGGGCCACCTTACTCAGGTAAAGCAGAAAAAATTTTGAAAAAATATGATTTATTAAAAAAATGAATCCGTGCCCATACAAGTAAACTGTTTTACGAAGCTTGAATCCATTAGACTACTCTAATGGATTTTTTATTTATAAACTCAACAAAATATTACTATTGATTGTAATTAAGTTAACTATCACAAATAGTATAAACATGTTCAGATTTATAAAAAGTAAGAGTAAACGAGGAAGAAATAGCAGGTTTGCGGAAGAAACATAGAGTTTAGCCTGAGCTTGTCGAAGGGTAAAATAAAAAGCTAATTAAAGACTTGAGAAAAGTTTTATTTTGTTGTATAATTAGTCAAACTAAAAATTTTGTACAATGGAACAAACAAAAATAACACTGAGTAACCAACATTTATACTCTCCTATACTTGCTGATTTTTTTACTTTTTTAGTAGAAGAAGACAGGAAAAACAATGTTTTGTGCAAGTCTGAATCAAACAAGACAAATATAGAAAATCTTACTGCCGACTTTCTTAAAAAGGCAATGGAAGATGGAAATACAAAACTTGGGGATAGGGGAGATGTTTATGCTGCAGGAGAAATTACCTTTGGTTTTCCGATTATAAGAAAAGAGGATCTTATTTTGGAAGGGTATTTATTGGAAAAGATAGAAAAAGATGTATTGTTTAATGTTCTTGATCATGCAGTACAAGAACTAAAACAATTAGCTGCCCTTAAGTATGCAAAAATGGGTGGAGGATTCACGAGAATGGCTGTCCCTCCAGCTGAAGCTTTTTTGTATGAAGACCACAGTGGGAACATAAGTCTTGACCACCACTCAGTCTCTATATTAAGAAGAATAGAGGCAAAAGGTCCACCTTATCCGAATGTAAGAGTGGCTCGAGCAATTAAAATATTGAATGGGGAAATCAAGGAGTGATAATCGTTTTTAAATTGACTAGCTAAAAATAAAAAGCCGTGGATCTTACCCACGGCTTTTATATTTTTATGCAGCTACATATCCTTTTCTATCAAACCATTCCTTCCAAACAGAAACGGACTCTTCTTCAAGATTGTCAGTCAACTTCTTGAAATCTTTTTCTAAGCACATTTCTCTTATTAGGTTTTTAAAATGAACATTTATTTCAGTTATAAATAAAAACATTTTTGAAAGTTTGCTGTCTATTACCCTTAAGTCATTAAGAGTAATGACATTTTTATTTTCAATATTACTGTGAAAGCTTACATATTTATCATATGTTTTTTGTGCTTTTTTAAAAATAATGTTTAGAAAACTACGATCTGACAAAGGCTTATAAGTCTTTGCTGAAAAGAAATTCCAAGTATTTCTTTTCAAACGATTGCGCTCTGCTATTATCTTTTCCATAGTGCTGTTTTTTATCATTGTAACCCTTATAGGAAAATAAAAAAACCCTCCCCTGAAATATTTCTTCGAATGGGGAGGGTGGGCTTTAGCCACGTTACCGGTTAAAAAGATTCATGGGGAGTAAAACGATAGTCTTCAAAATCGTTTTGCCAGGTATCGGTATCTTTTGGTTTAATACTTTTTGCCCATTTCTTATTTTTTCTTAATAGCACAATGCCGTTAAGAGAAAAGGATAAGAGGGCCAAAAAAAATGACACAGAAGTAATAACTGATACAAAAAACATCATTTTGTAAGATGTTTTGTAAAACAAAAAAGATGCAAAAGTAAAAAGAACTGTTAGTCCCAAAAAAAGTTTTGTCTTGAAAAAATCATTCCTGACCATAAACAATGGGTTTTGAAGTTTTTCGAAATAGGTTTGCCCTTATATTAACACAAAACCTTGCAAAGTAAAGTTATTCTAGGTTTAGCTCTATCATAATAGGGCAGTGATCACTACCGTAGTAGTCAGTCAGTGTTTTAAAGCTCTTTATATTATGGAAAATTTCAGGCGAACAGAAAAAGTAATCTATTCTCCAACCTACATTTCGCTCTCTTGATCTAGTTTTTTGATCCCAGTATGTATATACATCTTTTTGGTCTGGATTAAGCGTACGGTAGACATCAACCCAACCTTTCCTCACAAGTTTATCCATCCAAGATCTCTCTATGGGCAAGAAACCAGTATTCTCAACATTTTCTTTCGGGCGAGCCAAATCTATCTCAGCGTGAGCAGTATTTACATCTCCACAAAATATTACCAGTTTTTTCTTTTTTAATTTTTCTATATAGGAGAGAAACGCATCATAAAACTCTAGTTTGTATTTGAGCCTCTCTGGTCCACCTCCGCCGTTAGGGAAGTAGCAAGTGATAAGGAAAAACTCTTCGTACTCTGAGACAATAGTCCGACCTTCATCGTCAAATCTTTTCTCCCCAAAACCTGGTTTTGTAGATAATGGTTCTTCTTTGCTATAAATAGCTACGCCACTGTAACCTTTTTTTGTTTTACATGCGGACAGAGATAAATGATAGTTTTTAAAATTCTGGAGTTCTTCTGGAAGTTGATCAAACTCACTTTTGGTCTCCTGAAGACAAACGATATCTGGTTTATACTTTGTAAATAAAGGCTCAAAATGGCCTTGTTTATATGTGGCTCGCAAACCATTGGTATTCCAAGAGATGATTTTCATGCTTTTATGCTACCACAAAAAAGAAAGCCCTCCGAGCGGAGAGCTTTTATAAGTTGTGACTCTTTTAAAAAATAAAGAGTCTATAGATAGAGAGTTGTTTTTATTAGCAATTTGTGGAAAGAACAAGAAAGAACATTTGAGTTCATTCTTTTTTGATGCGAGCTATAAGCAGGCATTTGAAGCGAATGTTCGCTAGATCGATATAAAATCGATTTTAAAAAATATTTTATTGTCGCCGTAACAAGAGAAGCTGACGAGATCTTCACTAGGGTACGGATTAAAGATCATCTGGTTACATTATACAAAAATATGTTGCTATACAAAAGTGGATAACCGTTCGGCAAGCTCATGGCAAGCCAAAACACTGAAAACAAAAAAGCCTCCACATGGGAGGCCTCACGAAATCAAACTCTTCAAAATAAACTTAAGATGAACCTGCAGCACCTGCAGTTACATCTTTCTTCGACTCATCGGGGTTACACCCGATGTTTCCACTATTCGTAAGCTTCACTTTCATGTGGTCACCCACATAAACTGAACCGGAGCCAGTGTTTCTTATCCTGATATTAATAGAAGCCTTAGCTTCACCAACAACCATTTCCAGATTACCGTCCTTAACCGTACCTTTACCTACACCATCTGTGCCTTTCATTGTTGCGATCATTGCTGTAAGCGCTGCGATCCGATCAGGATTAGCAGCAGAATTGTTACTCATAACTGAATCTTTTTTATTTGATGAATCAATATTGTTTCTATTTGGTATTTGGTTAAATAACCACCAGATAAACCAAATCAGTAGAGCCAGTGCGGCTAAACCTAAAATCCATGGAAGCCACCACCAGTCGTTAACCGAGCTAGTTGTTGCACCATTTCCATCAGATACAATTTTTGTTGTACCTTTAAACCATGCTAGGACAGAATCCCGAGGAACCTCAGGCCCTTGCTTTGTGACACTTAAATAAATAGTATCTTTACCAGACAAAGCCCAGTACTTACCATTTACTTTTTTACCAGTTGCACAAATGGTTTTTGTATAATTCTTTTTTTCAAAAGAATTATAAGAAGAAGAAACAGTTGTGTCATAGCCTGCATAATACAGGGTCGGGATTTCAGGTGAGTACTCATCAACAATTTTTTTATTGTTATTAGAGCAACTTACAATTGAAATAATAGCGATAACAATCGCTAAAGAGAAAAGTATTCTTTTCATGTTTTATTTTTTTGAGTTTGAATTATTAACGAACCTTTCTCTAATATCATAGCATATTAGATACATTTTGTCAAGTATAAGAAAAGGTCGGAAATATTCCGACCTTTAAAGCTATTTTAAAACCAGAGAGTTAAAAATCTCTGCTTTTATATCATTACCGTCCACGGTATTTTCATCAATGCCAGGAACCCTCAGTTTTTCTGAGAATTGATGAATGGCGGCTTTCTTTACAACAGGATGACTCCTTTTGTTTTTTGAATAAGCTGCTATCCAAAGCGGATAATCATCAAAAAAATGTTCGGACAAGTAGTCCTTGAAAAAAGAAAATCCTGTATAAATGATCGGCTTAACACCAAACTCTTTCTCTAAAATAAAAAGAAAGTTTTTAAGACCTTTTACAAGTTTCTTCTTATCTTGGACCTTGCTGTATTTTTCAATATCTAGAACAGGAAGGAAGTCTCCTGGACTAAGGACTTTTTTTATAGTTTTAATGTAGTTTTCTGCTTGTTTTTTTGAGTTTATGTTTGGATCATAGTAATGATATGAACCAACAACAAAATCTCTTTTTTTAGCCTCACGAAAATTTTTCTCAAACATTTTGTCCTTTTTTATTCCAGCAGTAGCACGAATTATCACAAATCTTATTTTGTGCTTTTTTTGACTGGAAACTTTCTCCCAATCAATGTTTCCCTGGTATTGAGAAATATCAATACCAGTTATTACACCATTTCTTTCTTTGGTTTCTTTATGAGTACAAGATCCAAACAAAAAAACTGTAATGAGAGATATCAATAACTTTCTCATAAAAATAGTTTATTTTGATGAATGATTTTTAAAGAACTATCTATATAATAGCATTAAAAATGCTATTTGTCAAGCTATCTTTTAGAGTGGAACTTCTTGTGAATCTCCCGAAGTTTGGCATCTGTAACATGGGTATATATTTGAGTGGTCGCAATGTTCGCATGTCCGAGCATGACTTGCACCGAACGAATGTCAGCACCATTACTAAGAAGGTCAGTAGCAAAACAGTGACGAATGACATGAGGAGTAACCTTTTTCGATATACCAGCTTTGGCAGCACATTGTTTCACTATGCGCTCAACAGAACGACGGGTCAGTGGCTTGATATCCATATCATTTTTTTGCTTTTTACCTTTAAGGCTATCTAGTTGAACAAAAAGAGCATCGGACATGTCTTTGCGAAGTGACAAATATTTTTTCAAGACACTGCGGGCTTCTTCTGAAATAAAGACGACTCTTATCTTGCCCCCTTTACCGCGAATGGAAAATTCTCCTTGGGTAAAATCAATATCGTTGGTAAGAGAACAAAGTTCTGAGACACGAAGTCCGGTAGAAAATAAGAGTTCAAGTATTGCTCTGTCTCGCAGGCTCTTTATATCTTCTCCAGGAGAAGACTTGAGAAGTCTGGAGAGTTCACTAGGGGAGATGAGGTCAAGATGTCGCTCTGGAACTTTGGCTAAGTCTATTTCTTCAGCTGACATAGACTTTATTTTTTTGCGAGTTAAGTATTTCAAGAACACACGCAAGGCTATCATATAGTAGTTTTGGGTTTTACGAGAAACAGTTTTGCCTGTCGCGCGATTGTTGCCCATGCTTTGACGGTTAAGCCAAAGTCTAAAATCTTTGACCGATGTGGCATTTATGTCCGATGGTTCTTTGGCTTTTGAAAAGTTTAAAAAACGAGTGATGTAGTGGTCGTAGTTCTCGACAGTCTTCAAACTTCGACCTTTTTCAATCTCAATATGCTCTAGAAATTCAGTTTTTAATTGTTCAAGAGTTGTAGCCATAGTGTGTCGCACAATAATTATACCACCAAACAAAATAAAAAAGCTGTTATGCAACAGCTTTTTTCCCATACAATCTTTCTTTTTTTCTATCTTTCTCAAATTTTAATGCAGCTAATTCAAGAGCATGCTCCAGGGCATCTCCTTTGTTTTTATAAACAGCAGATACGGTGTCTAGTGCTAGCTGTTTTTTATTTTGAGGAATAACCTGGTCTTCAAAAACAGTCCTTAAAATATATTTGCCATCATCAGAAACAGGCCAAAGAAGATAAAGAGCTTTCTTGGTATCGCCAGCATATTTTATTAAGTCGCTCTGGATAGCATTTTTACAATACTGAGAAAAAACCCTAAGCCTTCGAGATCCACCAAATGTTTTACCTGATAACCAAAACATTCTAACAGGCAAGACTTTTTTCTGTCTTTCTATTAGAGAATTTAGGGCTAAATAAGCAAATTCATAGGCTTTATCAAAATCAACACCAGCTTCATTCATGCTACTTATAGCAGAACTAATAGAGTTACCCCCACCAAAAACACGGCCTCTATCATGCCTATCTACTGACCTAAAGAAGGTTGCATCCATAGCTCTTTTAAGATGCATCTGTAGCTCTGTATCTTCAGGGAAAAAATGTTCCCATAAAAGACGCGATGAGCAATATAGTTCTTTATCTTGGTGATGGTCAAAATTATTAAGACCTGGTTGATATCTTTCACCGCAATCAATAACGAGTGTTTTTGGATTACTTAAATCTTCTTCTGTTGGGCGAGTTCTTATTACTGGAAGATTTTTAAGGGCAGGAAATATGATTTTAATTTCTGCTACCCCTAAAATTTCATCTGCCTGATAGCGTCCAGGATGAACAATTATTTTATTTATATTAAGGTTCATATTTTTGTTTTTTAAAGGTTCAGTTTTAAATTTAAGATAACAATACCAGTTTATAATAAGATGTCAAAAGTTATAAAAATACTGTTTTCACAAGGCTTGCTTTTTCTATAGGTTTGTGTTATTCTGATACCATCATGTTAACGACAAAGAAAAAACAAGCTGTTATCAAAAAGCACCAAATCCACGAGAAAGACACTGGAAGTAAACTAGTGCAAGTTGGTGTACTTTCTGAAACTATCGACAAGCTGGCTGACCATCTTAAGAAACACAAGAAAGATAACCACTCAAGACGAGGCCTTATAAAAATGGTAGCTGATAGAAGAAAACATATAAAAGTTTTAGAGAAAACAAATCCAAAACAACACGCAGCTGCATTAAAAATAGTAAAAAACTAATAAATAAAACCCTCGCACATGGCGAGGGTTTTATTTTCTAGGTTATAATTATAAGTATGGGAATTATTAAACAAAAAGATCAACGAGTAGGAATATTTATAGATACTCAAAATCTTTATCATACAGCCAAAAATTTATATAAGAAAAAAGTAAACTTCTCTGCAGTAGTAAAGGACGCATTGGCGGGAAGAGAACTTATCAGAGCTATAGCTTATGTTATTACCACAGAAAATGGTGACGAGACAGAGTTTTTAAGTGCTCTAACAAAGGCGGGTATAGAAACAAAAGCTAAAGAGCTCCAAGTTTTTTATGATGGTAGCAAAAAGGCAGATTGGGATATAGGTCTTGCCATAGACGCTGTTTCGATGGCACCAAAGCTTGATGCGATAGTTATAGTTTCAGGGGATGGAGATTTTGTACCGCTTTGTAATTTCCTTAGATATCACCATGGAGTTCAGGTCGAAGTTATGACTTTTGGTAAAAGTGCTTCTTTAACTCTTAAAGAAATAGCAGATGAATTTATAGACTTATCAGCTAACCCTAAAAAATATTTAATAGGATATCATTAAAAAATGCCTCCAGAATCTGAACAAAAAAAAGAGACATCTGAAAAGAAAAAAATTTTAATGCACACATATTCAGATGATTTAGCTAAAGCACTCGACACAACCGATGCTGCTATTGTTCAAGACCTTTTGGTAGAAGGTAGAGAAAGAGAAGCGCAAGAGCATGATGAAAAAGTCAGAGTGCGACAAAAAGGGTGGTATAAAGCCGGAGCTACTATTTTAATTTTATTTACTTTAGTAGCTAGTGCCTACACAGTTTATCACTACAAGATGCTAACTGTACCGGCACAAAAATCTGCTTCTGTTGGAGTCTTCCCGAGCACACAAGTAGTAACAACTTCTGGTAATGACATTCGCACCGCTATAGAGACAATATCTTCTGATGCTTCACTTGAGCTTAACAAGCCAGCACTAGTTCCTTTGGTTAAGGATTTTGAAAATTTAACTCTTCTTACAAATTCTGAAATATTTTCTTTTTTTGAAGCTCGAGTATCTGAACCATTTTTAACCTCTTTTAATCTGTTTCGTCTTGGTGTTATGAACGACGGAAATAAAAATACTACTTTTATACTTGCTTCGATGGTAGATACTGATATTGCTTCAAAAGAACTTTTGATAGCGGAACCTGATCTTCTAAAGATTTTGCACAAACCACTTGATATAGATATTAGTAATATTGATGAAGAAATAGGAAATGTATTTACAAGTGAGTATATGTACAACATTCCTATTAGATCTTTGAGGATAAAAAACGAAGAGGCAGGTAATGATTTGGTTATGTTTTACGGAAGACTCACAAATGAAATAGTTATTTTCACAACTTCGCCTTCTGTTTTAAAAGAGGTTTATAACACTATTATTAGGCAACATCAGTAGCACATATTTAAGCACTTGCTCTTTGGGGTAGGCGTGATACCATGGAGCCATGGATAATACAAAGTTCAAAGAAATACTACAAGCAGAACAAGCTACAATTGAGAAAGAGCTCCAAAATATAGCTCGTTTTGATCCTGAAACAGGACAATGGGAAGCAACTCCAGATACAGATATGATGGGCGAAGCTGATGATAACGATGCAGCTGATAGATTTGAAGATTTTGAAGAACGAACTAGTATGTTAAATACTCTTCAGGCTCGTTTAAATGATATAAAAGATGCTATCAAAAAAATTGATTCAAAAACTTTTGGTATGTGTGAAAATGGAAATGATCATCCGATAGAAAAAGATAGACTTGAAGCCAACCCAGCCGCTCG
>JADZEV010000008.1 GCA_020850295.1 Candidatus Nomurabacteria bacterium | reverse complement strand
TTTGGTTTGATATTTTATAACACTCGAGATTTATTTTTCGGATCTAATTTCAAAATAAGTACAGCAACTGATGGTTCAACTGTTTCGGATTCTTTTTTACCTATTTCGGGAAAAGCTAGACACGCCACGACTATAGACATAAATGGCAGATCTATTGCCATAGACAAAAGTGGCAACTTCAGAGATGGAGTTATCCTATCTCCAGGTTATAATATCGTGGAGATAGTCCAAAAAGACCGTTTTGGCAAAGAAAGACAAAAGACATTTCATCTTGTGGCAGAACCTTCAAGCACTGTTGCAACAAACATGACTATTCATTATTAAGCAAATATTTATTTTATGGCAAAGAAAACAAAAGTAGCAAAAGAAACAGGAGCATCTATAGACGATACTATAAAGAGCATTCAAACTAAGTTTGGAGAAGGAGCTATCATGAAGCTTGGAGAGACACCAAAAGTCTCGCTTAGCGTCATCCCTACTGGCTCTATAGGTCTTGATATAGCTCTTGGTATCGGAGGTGTTCCTCGTGGAAGAATAGTAGAAATATTTGGACCTGAATCTTCTGGTAAGACCACTCTAGCTCTCCATGTCGTGGCTGAAGCTCAAAAGCTTGGCGGTATTTGTGCTTATATTGACGCTGAACATGCTATGGATCCAGAATATGCCAAAAATATTGGAGTAAAAGTCCAAGAACTTCTTATCTCCCAGCCTGACACTGGTGAGCAAGGTCTTGAGATTTGTGAGTCACTTGTTAGAAGTGGCAAAATAGATGTCATAGTTGTCGACTCAGTAGCTGCCCTAACCCCAAAAGACGAAATCGAGGGAGATATGGGAGCTCAACATGTTGGTAAACAAGCGCGTCTAATGAGTCAGGCCCTAAGAAAACTAACAGCTATAGTTCACAAATCTAAAACTGTTGTTATCTTCATAAACCAAATTAGAATGCAAATAGGTATCATGTTTGGTAACCCTGAAACTACTCCAGGTGGTAAGGCTCTAAAATTCTATACTTCGGTTCGTCTTGATATTCGCCGTATTGCACAGATCAAAAAAGGTGAAGAGGTTGTCGGCTCTCGTACTCGGGTCAAGGTTGTCAAAAACAAAGTCGCTGCACCATTTAAGCAAACAGAGTTTGATATTATTTATGGAGAAGGCATATCTCTTGAGGGTGAACTTATTGCACTCGGCGAGAAACTCGGTGTTATGACAAAAAGCGGAACTTCCTACTCTTATACTCCAGAAGGTAAAAGTCGCGCTTCAAAGGACGGTGCGCGACATGATTCCGCAGAATCAGAAGAGATAAAGCTTGGACGAGGTTATGATGCTACTCGTGTCTTCATGAGAGAAAATCCAAAAGTTCGTGACCAAATAATGAAAGATGTTAGAAAGAAAATGAAAGAAGTAGTTCTTGAGAGCTCTTCTGACGAAGAATAGACTTTTGAGTTTATTTAGGCTAAAATCTGCAAACTATGAGCATGCTTGAATATAACGAAATAAAACAAAATAAAATAATAGTCTGGGACGGACAACCTCACGAAGTCCTCTCCTCTCATGTTTTCCGAAAACAACAAAGAAAACCTGTTAACGCTACAAAGCTTAAAAATCTTTTAACAGGAAGAGTGGCTGAAATATCTTTTGGTTCATCAGAAAAAGCAGAAGAAGCTGATATAACCACAAGAGCAGTAAAGTTTTTATACAAAAATAAAGGTGAGGTTTGGTTCTGCGATGCCAAAGATCCTTCAAATAGGTTTACTCTCAAAGAAGATATTGTCGGAGACAAAATAAAATTTGTTAAATCAAACAGTGAAATAGAGACTATTATATTTACAAACGACAACGATGAAGAACAAATCATTGGTGTGAAAATACCTATTAAAGTAGAACTAGAAGTTACTGACGCACCGCCTGCTATCAAAGGTGCGAGTGTAACAGGTGGAAACAAAGTCGCTACTCTTGAAACAGGTGCAACTATAAATGTCCCTCTATTTATAAACATTGGTGAAAAAATCCGCATCAACACCGAAACCGGTGAATATACAGAAAGAGTTAGCTAAAATAAAAACCCGAAATTTACACTTCGGGTTTTAAATTATTTTTTTAGCTTTTCATACTTTTGATAACCAAGATGAATTTCATCCTTACTTATCTCTTTATCAAAGAGGATATCTTCAATTAATATTGAGTAAGACTCTTTTAAATAAAGAGGTAGGATTTCTTGTACTTCATAACCTTCATCTTCTTCTACATCAATACCATATTTATCATCAACATGAGGGAGCGATTGCTTTGAAATACCAGGATGATGTAGACAAAATGCTGATTCTTTTGCTTTTTTCTGAGCTTCTGAAATATTTTCAGCAACTACAAGAATTTTGTAATGAAACTCATCAAACTCTCCTTCTTTGTATCCACCTAAGTTGATAAAGAAAAGTTTTTTATCATTTTCCTTCTGCATAGAATCCTTAGGTACAACTGAGATTTTATAACCGTCTACCTGGGTTACATTTTTCCAGGCATCAATATGGATTTTTTCTGCCTCTGGCCAAAAAGCCTTGGCGTCAGTTTCCGTTAAAACAAAATCTTCTGCAATGGTGAACAAAATATCATGTTGTTCTGTGTACCTTCCTGGTGGTTTACAACCAAGCATAAGCATAAAAAGTTTAGGATTATTCATTGTTTTTAATTTTTCTTGATACTATCACCATCTATACAGAAAAGCAAAAACCACCCTTTTGGGTGGTTTTTGCTTTTCTTTAGTTTGCTACGAATGGAAGAAGTCCCATGAAGCGAGCTCTCTTTACTGCTTCAGCCAGAGCTCTCTGATTTTTGGCAGTAAGACCAGTTCGTTTTCGAGGATTTATTCTTGCATTTGGATTTAAGAATTTCTTCAAGCTATCAACATCTTTGTAGTCGATATGAGAAATACTATTTGCGTTAAAGTAATCTTGTTTCATATTTTAAAATTTATTAATAATTAAAATGGAATATCTTCTAAATTTATTTCTTCTTCTGGATATTCGATAGTATCTAGGTCTGCTTTAGCATCTCCTTGCGGTGCTTCAGCATCTGAATGAGGGCCTGTAGCTGGCGCTCCGGTACCAGAGCCTCCTCCTTTAGGACCAAATTGGAAGTTTTCAAGAACTATCTCAGTACGGTATTTTTTTGATCCATCAGTAGCATCCCAACTTCTTGTTTGGATACGACCTTCGATATAGATAGAACTTCCCTTTTTACAGTATTGAGCTATTACTTCAGCTTGTCGAGCAAAAGCTACAACATTGTGATATTCAACACTTTCTTTTTTCATGCCTTGGGCATCTTTCCAGGTACGATTTGTAGCTAAAGATATACTTGCTACTTTTGTACCAGTAGGAAGAGCTTTGAGTTCTGGGTCACGAGTTAGGTTTCCGATGAGAAATACTTTGTTTAGATACATAATATTTTAAGGTTAGGCCTATAATTTAGGATTATAGCATGTGGGAAAATCTACTGTGACTCTTCCTCACTAAGCTCTTCGTCTTGTGAATCAGATGTTAAATCAGGTAGTTTTTCATGATCTAATGCATCTTCTTCCATATCTTCATCATCCATAAGATCTGCATCGTCTATACTATCTATATCTCTTTTTGCTTCAATTTTAGGCTTTTTGAAGGAAATAGTATTTGTAGCATCTGTCTTAATAAGAAGATATCTAACAAGTTCTTCGTTTGCATCAAGAGCTTTTTTAATAGCCTCAAGTGCGCTTGGATCAGCATCAAACTTAACCCAACCAAAGTAACCTTGTGTGTAAGTGCTTTTCTTACTCCCTACTGTTTTTTCCATAGGATAAGCAAGATCAATAAATTCAGGATTGCCTTCTGAAGTAGAAGTCCCTCCAACGGTCTTGATGACATCTTTAAGAGATTCTAGTTTTTGAGGAACATCTGTTTCTGGAACCATAGGAACAAGTATAAAACCAAGTTCATACAGTCTTGTTGTTTTTTCTGACATATTTTTTGGGAGCTTGGCTCCCGATTATTATTAATACCAAAGCCTTATCAGGTTTTATCAAGAAATACAGATCAAACCTTTTAAGACTGCGTTTTGCTAAACAATCGCTTTTGCTCTTGTACAAAACGGGAGCCCGCTTCGGACCAATGCGTCCCAATCAAGGGACGAACGGGGGCTATGAGACATATACTACAGTAAAAACCAAGATTTGTATAGAGATATTGCTTTTCTCATTAAAAATGAGTATTGTAAAGATGAAAAAAACAATTAGTTCATCAAAAAATACTATTATGCAAACAATTGAGTTAAAAATGGCTGAGCAGGAAACAAGGTTCGGCATAAGCATTTTGAAAAATGAAGAAACAGGAAACCTTGCTTTTAAAACATCAAGGTTATCAAAAGGATTATGTTCCTCTCCTGATGGTAAAAAGTTGTTTATTAAAATAACCAATAAAAAAAATGTAGTTATTTGTATAGATAAATCTGGAGGCGTTCTTATCTATTTAAAGAAAAAAGGTTGCTGGCTTAAAAATCCAGAGACAGACAATTTTGTCTTCTTTGAAGAAGGCTCTCTAGTTTTCGAAGAAGAATTTATTCACATCGAATGCCTTGAAAATTTTCACCAAAAAAGAGTCTACATCTTAAGACATAATCTTTGGATGTGTGTTCCTTGTAGCGACTTAGGAGCCAGTAATGATATCACCTATTTTTCTCATGTTGAAAAATTTATGCACAGAGGTCGTCCTGCGATACTATTAAAAACAGAAGGTGGTATAAACAAACTTTCCGTTTATTATTTGGATGATGGTACCTATTTAACTATTCCTAATCCTCCAAAATATCAAGAAAATTACAAAGAAAGTTCCGTGGGCTGCACTACTTTCTGTAATATTTTTGACAACTACTTAGCCATAGGATTTAGTAATGGCATGACTACGATCCCAAAATATTTTCTCATTTGGAAAAATGAACAAGGAATATACAAGGGTGAAAATGGTACAGCTTTAGGGCCAGAACAATTCAACCCTTATACCTTTTTCACAAAAAATATCATCTTTATTCCAAAAGAAGATATCGTGAATAAGTATACAGAGTATGAAACCTTATCAACAAAAGATTGGTTGCCTATTAAAAAATATATTACTTTCACCGTAGAGCGATCAACCTTTTTAAGACCTGAAATAAATAGCCAAGGAGATGTTGTGGCAATATGTCCAGGCATAGAAAATGGATGTGCAAAAGAAATAGTATTTAAATAGAAAAAAGAATCTTAGTGTTTTCTAAAAGCTGTCTTTGGACTTGTTCAAATGGCAGCTTTTTTATTTCTGCTATTTTCTCTACTACCTCGAGGACATATTCTGGTTGATTACGCTTCCCTCTGTGTGGACTTGGAGTCGCAAAAGGCGCATCTGTTTCAGGAAGTATTTTATCTAACGGAACAAAATCTACTATTTCTTCATAATCCTTAACAAAAGTAATAACTCCGGAAAATGATATATGAAAGCCTAAATCCAAGAACCTTTTTGCTATTTCTTTTGTCCCAACAAAAAAGTGTGCTGTGCCACGAATTTCTGGCCACTTGACTTTATAGTCTTCCAAAATATCTAAAGCTTTTTCATAAGCATC
>JADZEV010000007.1 GCA_020850295.1 Candidatus Nomurabacteria bacterium | reverse complement strand
TTTTTGATGATGTATTGACCTTCAAGTGTCGGAACGAAAGCTGATTGCCAAACAATGCTCGGTAAAAAGATAAGAGGTAGAAATGTTGTAACCATGTGGAACAAAAGTAGAGGGAAAACTACTCTCTCCATACCTTTTATTAAAAACAAGATACCGATAAGACATTCAAAAGCAGCAAAGAGTGCATAGAAAGTATTAAAAGCCATGAAATGAATAGTCTGATCAAAGAGTAAGTGTACTAGTGGTCCAGCAGGAGATAGTCCGACTAGTTTCAAATACCCAAACCAGAAGAAAACAACAAAAAGAGCAAATCGAGCCATCGGGATAGATATTTTTCTAAAAAAATGAATAAGTTCGTGATCTATTCTATATAAATGCATATGTAAATTATAACTCTATAGAGTTCAACAAGCCAATGTTTAAATGTGGTACAATCGCTTATATTTATGAAAAAAACTGAAGAAAAAGCTGGTGGAGAAGACCAAATAGTAGTTAGAGGGGCTCGAACACATAACCTGAAAAATGTGTCTGTTGATATGCCTCGTGGCAAGATGATAGCTGTTACCGGACTATCTGGTAGTGGTAAATCATCCCTTGCTTTTGATACTATTTTTGCCGAAGGGCAACGCCGTTATGTCGAAAGTCTTTCTTCTTATGCTCGGCAATTTTTAAATCAAATGCCAAAACCTGATGTAGATGAAATATCAGGTCTTTCACCGGCTATTTCTATCGATCAAAAGTCTAGGTCAAATAATCCTCGTTCGACAGTCGCTACTATTACTGAGATGTATGACTACATGCGCGTACTTTATGCTCGAGTTGGTAAGGCACATTGTCCTGTTTGTGATACTTTGATATCAAAGCTCTCTATAGAAGAGATTAATAATTTTATTTTGCAAAAGATAAAAGAACTTTCTAAAAATCCGCCAAAAAGTGGCACAAAAAAAGTTGCCGGTGTTTCTTTTAACGATACTCGCATTCAGATATATTCTCCGCTTGTTCGAGGAAGAAAAGGTGAGTACTATCAACTTCTTTATGATTTGATCGGCAAGGGCTTTAGTACTGTTCGCATAGATGGCGAGATTTATAAGCTTCGAGAAAAAATAGAGCTTAAAAAAAATGATAAACATACTATCGAAGTCCTGGTTGATGAGCTGGCAGTTCACGAGTTTAAAGATAGTCCTAGAGATGCAGAGCTAAGACTTTTTGAAGCTGTAGAGAGGGCATTGCTTGAGTCCGAAGGTTTAGTCCAAGTTGTTTTTGGTGCTTCAGAAGACTTTGATATAAAAACAGAAACCATTCAAGAATTCCTAATGTCATCAAAGTTCTCTTGTCCAAACGATGGCTACTCATTTCCTGAGATTGAGCCAAGACTATTTTCTTTTAACTCTCCATACGGAGCTTGTCCGGAGTGTAATGGGTTAGGTAAGAAGTTCTTTGGTGGGACAGAGCCTTGTGAGGTTTGTGGTGGCAAAAGACTTAGACCTGAAGCTTTAAATGTTTTCTTGGGAGAAGAGAAGAAAAGGATAAATATAGTAGATGTTACAGATCTATCAGTAGAAGAAGCGTTTGAGTTCTTTGGCTCACTTAAACTCTCATCAAAAGACAAAGAAGTCGCGGCTCCGGTACTGCGAGAAATAGAATCCAGACTTAACTTTTTGTTAAATGTGGGACTTGAGTATTTGAGTTTAAATCGTACGGCTAACACTCTCTCAGGTGGAGAAGCACAGCGCATTCGTCTAGCGAGCCAACTTGGTTCGAGGCTTGTCGGTGCCATGTATGTTCTTGATGAACCGACTATTGGGCTTCACCAAAGAGATAACGAGCGCCTTATAAAAACTTTGGAAGACTTAAGAGATGTGGGAAATACTATCATTGTTGTTGAACACGATGAGGATACTATTTATGCCTCTGATTATTTGGTAGACATTGGTCCAGGAGCAGGAGTCCATGGTGGAGAAATAATAGTCTCTGGATATTTAGATAAACTTTTGTCAGCTAAGAAAAATTATAGCGGGTCAAGAACACTAGCGTATTTGCGTAAAGAAGAAGAAATAGAAACGCCAGAAAAAAGACGAGACCAGGACAAGGGAACACTAAAAATAGTTGGAGCAAATCTTCACAATATTCACAATCAAAATATTGATGTTCCGCTTGGTAAAATGGTCGCTATTACAGGTGTCTCAGGTTCTGGAAAGAGTACATTTTTATATGAAATTCTTTATAAGAATTTGCAAGCTAGATTTGATCGCAAACTTCGTAGCGCCAAGGTTTATAACTGCGCATCTTTTACTGGTACCGAATACTTAGCTCGAGCTATCATGATAGATCAGTCTCCAATAGGCCGAACTCCAAGGAGTAACATAGCTACTTATACCGGAGCTTTTACTCATATTCGTGACATATTTGCTCAAACAGAAGAGGCTAGACTACGAGGCTGGAAAGTAAATAGATTTTCTTTCAATGTCAAAGGCGGTCGTTGTGAAGCTTGTGAGGGAAATGGGGAGATAGCAGTAGAGATGCACTTCTTGCCAACTGTATATGTGACTTGTGATGTCTGCGGAGGAAAAAGATTTGATAAAGAAACTCTGACAGTTAAGTACAAAAGAAAGAGTATTTACGATGTCTTACAAATGTCTGTAGAAGAAGGTTTAGAATTCTTTGGTGACATACCAGCTATATCAGATAGACTAAAGACCTTAAACGATGTGGGTCTAGGTTATGTTAAGCTTGGACAAAGCGCAACTACACTCTCAGGTGGGGAAGCACAAAGAGTAAAAATAGCTTCTGAGCTTTATCGTCCGTATTTGGAGAAAACTATCTATCTACTCGATGAACCAACTGTAGGTTTACACTATGATGATGTTAAAAATTTGATAGCTGTCTTAAATAGACTTGTTGCTAAAGGAAACACCGTTGTTGTTATTGAGCACAACTTAGATCTTATCAAGTGTGCTGATCATCTTATAGACTTTGGTCCAGAAGGAGGAGTGCAAGGAGGCAAAATTATTGCAAAAGGAACCCCTGAAGATGTAGCTAACAACAAACACTCTTTTACCGGAGAATATCTAAAGAAAATTTTGTAAAATATGATTCGTCAAGATTTCGATAAATTAAAATTCCCAGAAAATCCAGGAGTTTATTTGTGGAGGGATAAAGATGATAAAATCCTTTATATAGG
>JADZEV010000006.1 GCA_020850295.1 Candidatus Nomurabacteria bacterium | reverse complement strand
TCATTTGAAAGAGGTGAGGATATCCATACCTCTGTGGCGTCTTTGGTTTTCGGTGTTCAGAAAGAATCTGTAACCTCAGATATGCGAAGAAATGCTAAGGTTATTAATTTCGGCATTATTTATGGTATGGGAGTGCAAGCCTTACAAAAAAATCTAGGTACTACTAAGGCCGAAGCGGAAAAGTTTTATAAAGATTATTTTGATGCATTTCCAACTATAAAGTCATATTTAGAAGGCACTCGTGATTATGCAAGGGAACACGGTTATACCGAAACAGCTTTTGGCAGAAGAAGATATTTCCCAACTATAAAAAGTCCTATACCTTTTATAAGAAGCTTTGCAGATAGAATGGCTTCAAATGCACCACTTCAAGGAACTGCTGCGGATATTATTAAAATAGCCATTGTTCATATAGACCAAATATTAAACAAAAAAGGTCTAAATGAAAAAGCTAGCCTTGTCTTACAGGTTCACGATGAATTAGTTTATGAAGTCAAAGAAGATGTTTGGGAAGAGGTACAAGCAATAATAATTTCTGCCATGATTGGAGTCATAGAAAAAAGCCCAATAAAGCTAGATATAACAGTAGTTCCCTTACTTGTTTCTGCTGCCAAAGGCTCTAGACTAGACGAGCTTAAGTAGTGATACAATATAGCTATATGGAAAAGGCAAAAAAATCTGTGCACAAAATACTAGCTGGATCTTATCTAAGCTATTTTATCCTTTGTTTAGTAGGCTTATTTTTTGATATTTTTTATCCACTTAAGTTCTCTTTGCCAAACTCAAGTATAATAGCGATTATATTTTTTGCTGTTGGCCCAGCTCTTATTTTTTGGGCTCAAAATAGTTCACATAAGTTTGAAATTTTAAAACAAAAAACAGGTACAGTTTCTTTCAGTAATGGTCCCTATAGGTACCTTAGAAATCCAACACAGTTAGGATTGCTTATACTGGTGGCAGGTTATGCATTTGCTAGTGGCGCAGCGGTTTTGTTCGTTGCCACTGCGGTAGCTTATCTGATTTCTAATATATTTTTTAGAAAGCATGAGTCTGTTTTGGAAGCTAGATATGGAGAAAAATATATAAACTATAAAGATTCAGTTCGCAAAATTATGTAATATGTTGCAAGTTATTATTTCCGCCGACTTTGATCTTAGGGAACAAAAAAGAAAAAAAGAAATTTCTAAATATAAAACAGAACCGATTTATATAGACGATACAAGTCACTCATTCTCCAGTCTTCAAAGTTTTTTGTACCCCTCATTATTTTCAGAAGAATCTCCTGTGGTTCATGCTAAGTATCTGCTCGAAGAATTTTCAGACGAAATAACAAAAGAGATTTTAACTTCATTGGTTTCTAGTCCGACAATTTTTATCTTAGAGGAAAGAAATGTTCCTGTTAGTTTTATAAAAAATATAGAAAAACAAGGTGGTACTGTTTATGAACTAAAAACAGAAAAAAAGAGTTTAAAAAAATCAGATATCTTCTCTGTTACCGGTGCTATCACTAGTCCAAACAAAAAGGATAGGTGGTTAGCCTATAGAAATGCACTAGAAGAAAACCCCGCTGAAGCTTTAATTGGTATTTTGTATTGGAAACTAAAAGACATTATCTCTAAACCAGGACCAAAAAACTCTTACTTTAGAGAAGTTTATAGAGATTTAATGCTTGCACACAAAGACTCTTGGCAAAAAGGTTTTCCGCTTGAGCTTGCTATCGAAAAGACCATTCTTAAAATGTAGATTTCTTTAATTGGTTTTTTGCAAATAAAGATATAACTAAACCAGAGACAAGAACAGTTAAGCTCATCATAGGTATTGTTATGTAACCAAATTCGTAAACGTATCTCTTAAGACAACTTGGACCTGCTCCACAAATATCAAGACCAGAAGGGAATATGTCTATATAGTTGTGCACTAAAGCAACAGCTATACCAATAATAGAAAATAGAATCACCTGGTTTTGTAAAAAACTATTTTTTCTAATATCTCCAGTCAAAGAAAGTATCGCTATTCCAAATATAGATATTCTTTGGTACCAACACAAAAGACAAGGTTCAAATCCATAAACGAATTCAAAGATCAAGCTCCCCAAAGCTGATCCTATAAAAATTATAGGCAATACTAAATGGCTGTAACTATATATTTTATTTAAAAATTTATGTTTTTTAAACCAAAGAATTACAAACACTATTGTAAGGATTTGTAAAACTATTATTCCTAGAGAAATTAGTGTCGAGAACATTTTAGTTAAGAGGGCAACTTGTTTTTTCTGCTAGAGCTTCAAGTGTTTGTTCTCCTGAGAGTCGTGATTCGTCTGCAAAAATCCAGGTAGGATATCCAGGGATTTCTTTTTCTTTACATATTTCAAGCTGACCTTTCCCGTCTGCTGTTGAACATTCTACATAAGGTAAGAGTTTGGCTGATTTACCAAACATGGCTTTTGTAGCTTGGCAGTGCGGGCACCAAAAAGCACCATAAAACTTTGCGCCACTGTCAGAAATACACTGTGCTAAGTCGTCGTATTTCCCAGGCTTTTTTGCTTCAGCTACCAATAAAGCAATAAGACCACCAATAATAACCAATCCAATAATCCAAGGAATAATTTTTTTCATATAAAAAATTATAGCATAGCCTAAAGTATTCTGTGCGCTTAGCAGGATTCGAACCTGCGACCGTCTCCTTAAAAGGGAGCTGCTCTACCAGCTGAGCTATAAGCGCATTTTTATTGCAAAAATGCAAAAAAACTATAACATGCTTACCGTATGCAGGC
>JADZEV010000005.1 GCA_020850295.1 Candidatus Nomurabacteria bacterium | reverse complement strand
AATTTCTAAAGTACCACTTCCAAGGACAATCAAAAAAGTTATTTAAAAGTGTGACAGAAACCTTAACCTGTTGATAATTTTCCTTTACATATTTTTTTATTTCTTCTAGTGTATTTTCTTCTTTTTCTGTTTTTATTGGAATATATATTTGAGATCCTTTTGATAGCAACGATTTTTCATTTTCTTGTGCGCTACTTAAAACAAAATGAGTTTTAGGAAGATCTGAAACCATAGAAGCAAGTTCTAGCGGTTTCCCTTCATAAGACTTTTCACTATATGAAATAGTGCATTTTTCTTTAGCGCGAGTTATAGCTACATATAGTTCTCTGCGAGCTGCAGCACTATCTCTCTCAGAGAGATGCGCTTTTATAGATTCTGGTAAAGTAAAAGCTTGGCGTTTTTGACTCATTAGTGTCTCTTCGTTCATATGAGCAATCCAAACATTTTTATACTCTAACCCCTTTGATCTATGTAAAGTCATAACCTCAATACCAGAAGTAGTGCCAAAAGAAGCTAGTTCTATATTTTGCCCATATTCTTTAAGTCTAGAAATATAATTTACAAATTCTTGAATTTTTCCTCCTGTGTGTTTTTCTTCCCAGGCAGTAGAAAAATGTAAGAACGATCTAACTATCTCAGTGTTAAGCATTAACTCTTCGTGGCTCTTTGAATTAGATATTAAAAGTTCATTACCTACACTACCAACCATTTCTGAAATCCGAACATTAGAGAATTTGTCTACCCATAAAGAGAGTTTTCTTCCCCAGATACTTATTTGATTTTCTCCTTCAAAAAGATTATTTTTGAGTCCGTATTTTTCTAACTTCTCAATATCTAAATTATTATTCTTAAATTCATGAAGTATTTTGTGAGCGGCCATAGGTAAAATATCGCTGTATTTATCAAGCAAGCTCTCTGCCAACAAAACACTGTTAAAAGGTTCGGCTATTATTTTAATTACTCTTAAAAAACTTTCCGAAGCTGGTAAAGAAAAAACAGATGATCCGACAGCAGAGAAAACTGGTAAATTCATATCTCGAAGGATATTTACAGCGCTAACAACATGACGATTTTTGGGAACTAAGATGGCGCAATCACTAGGCTTTTCACCTTTTTCTATTTGCTCTTTAAAGAAAATACCCGCTCCAAGTATTTCATCTCTCTCGTATGAAAACTCAGAAAGAAATATAGGGTGCTGTGTATTTTTTGTACTAACTAGTTTTTCTTTTGTTACAGAGCTTTGAAGCAAATCATCTGCTAAATTTAAAATTTGGCCTGTTGAACGATAGTTTTCTTTTAAGGTTATAAGTTTTGCTTTGCCAAATAAAGAACCAAATTCCTCAAAATAAGAAAGTGAAGCTCCGGAAAAACCATAGATAAGTTGTCTGTCATCTCCAACTACAAAAATATTTGGTTTTTCAACTCCCTGCCAAACTGCCTTTAAAAATTGATTTTGAACACCACTTGAATCTTGATGCTCATCGATAAGTACATATTGGTAAGTTTCCCTAATGTCATCTCGTGCGTCTTCTGAATTTTCTATTATTTTGACTGCATACTCAAGAACATCGTCATAGTCCATTAATCCTTGTTCTATCTTTTCTTTTTCATAAAGACGATAAAATTCAACAACTTCTTTTGTTCTCTCAAGGGACTCTATTTTTTTCTCTATTTCTTTTTTGAGTTTTCCCTTACTCTCACCGCGACTTGAAATACTATCTGGATCTTTTTCTAAAAATATTATCTCCTTATCAACTTCTTCTAAAAAATTCTCAGGTGTTAATCTTTCTCTTTTTAGAATAGATATTAGACCCTTTAAATCACTAAAATATTGCGAAGGATTTGTTCTAGGGCGGATATAATCCCATTCGTTTTCATGGAGCAAGCTATCAACCAAAAGTACAGCTTCTGCATCATCAAGAGTTTTGGGTGCTTTATCAAAATCAATAACGCTATGATACTTCTCTACAATCTCTCCAGCAAAACTGTGAAAAGTACTTATTTGAACATTTCTTGCACTGCTCCCAATATAACTCTCTAAACGATTTTTCATTGCCAAAACACCGGAACGGGTAAATGTTAGACAAAGTATAGATTCAGCCCCAATATCAGTTTCCTTTATGATATTGGCAATTCTTAAGGTCAAAACTTGGGTTTTCCCAGTACCTGGACCAGCTACAACCATAACCGGACCATCTATGGTATCAACCACCATTTTTTGCTCTTTATTTAAAGACTTGTAGGCAGTCTCAAAATCCTTCATGAGGATATTTTATCATATGCAGAGGGTACGAGATTCGCCCGCGACTCAAAACTCGTCAGTCACTCGCTTTGGTCTGGGCACCGCCTCGCGGTTTCGCCTGCTAGCTCAACAACGCTCCGGCGTTCGAATCTAATTACATATAATAATTAATATTTTGCAGAGGGTACGAGATTCGAACTCGTGAGGGACTTTCGCCCCTGCTACCTTTCCAAGGTAGTGCACTAGACCACTATGCGAACCCTCTAATAGTATGTATAAGATACTATTTTTACTTTTCTTCGTCCATTATTTCCCAAATATACAAAGAAAAGTATGTGCGCTCGCCTTCATACGACATTGCAAGACTAACCATTTTTTCATGGCTTGGCGCAGATTTTAAATTGAAAAACTTTACAAATCCTTTGCGAATAGCTAGGTCTCCTGTCGGTAATACATCTGGTCGATTAAGAGCAAATATTAGAAACATGTGTGCTGTCCACTCTCCTATCCCTTTAACAGCAGTTAAATGGTCGATTATTTCTTGGTCTGACATTTTTTTAAAATTTTTTGGATTTATAGTACCGTTTAAAAACTTCCTAGATAAATCTCGAAGATAATTTATTTTTTGCGTTGATACTCCAGCACTTCTAAGTTTTGTATCAGATATTTTCAAGACATCTTCTGGTTTAGGAAATTTTTTTGGAGAAAATAATAATATAAATTTATTTAAAATAGAACTCGCAGCCTTACCTGAGAGCTGTTGGAAAATAATCGATCTTACTAACGATCTAAAAGCATTTGTCGTTGGGACAAGTTTTGATGATAGTCTTTTTTTAGAATAATTTTTTTTCACAATTTTTACCAAGCTGATGCGTTTGGGGTATAAAAACCAGCACTACATGTTGAAGCTGACCTGGCTGGATCATAAAAGCCAAAACTATTTGTAAGTGGCGGGCAGTTATTTTCAATAGTTAAGTAAGATAAAAATTTATAATCTACTCCGTTGGAGGTATAAAGATAACAAGCTCCGGCAGAAGGTTTAGGATCTTGTGGCAAAACAGGTATATGTGTTGGTGCTAAATCAGGAATATAGCCACCTGAACCAGTTGTTCCATAAGAACCATAAGTAGGGCATGTACCTCTCCAGCTAGCAATTCCCCCTGTTGAAGGGTAGGCACCACCATTACTTGCGGCATATAACTCAAGTGCTGTTCTTACCTCTGTCATATCTCTCTTTCGTTTTGCGTCTCTAGTTTTTGAACGAGCGCTTGAAATAGAAGTTAAAATAACTCCTGCCAAAACACCAATAACAGCCAAAACTACAAGTAGCTCAATCAGAGTAAAACCTTTCTCATTATAAGGTTTGCTGTTGGTGACCAATAATCTCATAATAAACTTTAGATATTATACTACAACCTCACCGAGAGCTTTTATTCTATCCCCCACTGGTGGATGGGTCATAAAAAGTTTTGAAATACCAGAGAATGCTTTAGTACCAAATGGATTTGATATATAAAGATGAGCTGTGGCATTGTTTGCTGTTTTCATAGAGATGCCAGCACTGCTTATTTTTCTAAGCGCTGAAGCCAAACCTTCTGGATATCGTGTCAGAATCGCTCCAGAAGCATCAGCTAAAAATTCGCGTTTGCGGGAAATTGCCAATTGAATAAGTTGAGCAATGATTGGTGAGAGTATTAAAAACATGATACCAACAATAGCTAAGATATTATTACCTTTATTATCATTATCATTTTGTCGACCACCTCCCCAAAACATGCTTCTTAGAAACATATCAGAAACAAGAGCAATAAAACCAACAAGAACAACAACCATACTTTGTAAAAGTATATCGCGGTTGCCAATGTGTGAAAGTTCATGCGCTATCACCCCTTCAAGCTCACTTCGGTCTAACAACTGAAGAAGCCCTTGTGTTACAGCGACACTAGCGTGCGCTTTGTTGCGACCAGTAGCAAAAGCATTTGGTGCCATATCAGGTATTATATAAATCTTTGGTTTTGGAAGACCTGCAGTAATAGCCAGATTTTCTACTATCCTATGAAGCTCTAAATATTGTTTTTCATCAGCTGGTACTGCCTTAGCTGAAGCAATGGCTATTTTGTCCGAGAACCAAAAACTTGTGATATTCATTACTAAAGAAAAAATAAAAGCGATAACTAAAATATCAGGGTTGTTATAGTAGGCAGACAAAAAATATCCCAAGCCTAAAATGACAGCTAAAAATACCGAGACCAAAAGCCAGGTTTTACGAATATTTTTAGATTGTTGGGTATATAAAGTTGCCATT
>JADZEV010000004.1 GCA_020850295.1 Candidatus Nomurabacteria bacterium | reverse complement strand
GACAGAGCGCATGATTGTTTGGGTCACGCTGGTATGGCACGAGAAATAGCTGGACTTTTAGGTCTAACATTTACTTCATATCCACTTCCAGATCTGCCAAGTACAAAACCTAATATAAAAGTTGAGGTTCAAAATGATAAGTGTCTCAGGTATATTGCTGTCGAAATGAAAGATGTAAAAGTTGCTCCTTCTCCAGACTGGTTAAAAGAAGCTATAGAAGCCGTTGGTATTAGATCTATAAACAATATAGTCGATGCTACAAACCTTATACTGCTTGATGATGGTCAACCAGTGCATGCTTATGATGCCGATAAGATAGACGGCGGTATTGTTGTTAGGTTAGCACATGAAGATGAACAAATCACAACTCTTTCTGATGAAAAAAAGGATCTCAACCAAACAGACTTAGTTATTGCTGACTATTTAGGCCCACTTGCTGTAGCCGGTATCAAAGGTGGTAAAAGTGCTGAGATTACAAACGAAACTAAAAATATTGTTATAGAAGTTGCAAACTTTGATCCAACAACAATTCGAAAAACTTCAAAAAGATTATCACTTCAAACAGATGCTTCAAAAAGATTTGAAAATGGTATTAGCGAAGAGATAGCATACGATGCAGCTAGACATGTTGTCGGTATTATTCAAAAGGTAGCTGATGGGGAAGTAGCAGGTGTTTATGATTATTATCCAAAACCACAAGAACATAGAGTTATAGAATTTTCTTTAGAAGACATTACAAGACTACTTGGTCCAAGTATCTCAGAAAAAGATATAGAAGATATGTTAAATAGTTACAAATATGAGTTTAAAAAAGATGGTAGTAAATACATTTTAACAATACCACCAACAAGACTAGATGTAACTGGTCATCATGACATTGCCGAAGAGATTGGTAGATATATAGGCTATAATCGTATCCCTACAGCACAGCTTCCAAAATTTGGAGAACCAAATAGCAAAGAATATCAAGAGATTTTTGCGACTAAACTTTGGCTTGCACAAAATGGTTTCCGAGAAGTCATGAACTATACCTTTACCAAAAAGGGAGATGTTTATATTGCCTATGGCGCCAAAGATAAAAGCGCTCTTCGATCAAATCTATCAGATGGGCTTAAAGAAAGTTATGAGAAAAATAAACTAAATGCCAGCTTGTTAGGTTTGGACAGTATTCGCATTTTTGAAATAGGAACTATTTTTTTGAAAGACAAAGAAGAGATTCGCGTTGCAACTTGTGACAAAGGTGTATTTGAAGAATTATCTATACAAGATTTTATAGAAAAATATAAAATAGATTCTTCAAAAAATTTCAACCTTCAACTTTCGTTTTCCAAATCTTTCAAACCTTGGTCAATTTATCCTTATATAACTCGTGATATTGCAGTTTGGTGTAGCGGTACAGATTCTCAACAAAAATTAGAACAAATGATAACAGAATTTGCCAAAAACTATTGTGTTAGAGAGCCAGTGCTTTTTGATAGGTTTGAAAAAGATGGTAGAACCTCTGTCGCTTATAGACTCGTCTTTCAATCATATGAAAAAACTCTAACAGAAGAAGAGGTAGAGAACTGGTTTTTTGAATTAACCACTAAAATAAAAGCAGATAAAGATTTTGAGATAAGATAAATAGTATTTGATTCTAAAATAAATTCGGTTATACTCATTTGTATTATGAAATATGTATCAATCGCAATCGTTATAATATTTGCTGCAGTCGTTGTTGGTTTTTGGATTAAAAAAGATCCTCAACAACAAGCACCTATAAGCGACGAACAAATTACCGAAGAGCAAAATTTACCAGAACAACAAAACGAAACCTTATCAGAAGAAACTAAAAAAGAAGAAAAAACTATGGAATCAAACAAAAGACTATTAGCAAATTTTACTCCTGTTGCAAAAACAGACTCTCTCAAAAAGATTGATTTGGTTGTAGGAACAGGACAAGAGGTTAAGGCAGGAGATACTGTGAGTGTTCACTATACAGGTGCAATTGCTTCAACAGGAGAGATTTTTCAATCTTCAAAAGACTTTGGTACAGAGCCTATAACCTTTCCACTTGGCGGTGTTATAAAGGGCTGGACTGACGGCATCCCGGGCATGAAAATAGGTGGGACTCGCAGACTTGTAATCCCAGCAACTCAGGCTTACGGTGCAACACCTCCTCCTGGCTCTGGTATACCAGCAAATGCTGACCTTGTGTTTGATGTTGAACTTGTGGCTATAAAATAAATTTTATCTAAATTAAAAACCCAAAATATTCCCGTATTTTGGGTTTTTGTGCTATAAATACAAAATAATTATGAAATCAAAAATAAATACTTTTTTAGGAAAGATTAAAAGAATATGGACAGAAGCATCTACTAGAAGAAAGATTTTCTATGTAGCTATTTTAGCAATAGTAGTTCTTATAGTTACTAAAAACGGAGGGGATGAAGCTGGTAGTGTTATCGAGACAGTAAAAAGACAGACGGTAACCAGAACTGTCGTAGCTAGTGGTAAGGTGGTTAGCTCTACTGATTTATCATTAGGATTTGAAGTTAGCGATGTTGTTAGAAGTATTTATGTAAAAGTTGGAGATAAAGTAAAACAAGGCGCCATCATAGCTAGCTTAAACAGTGGCGAAGAAAGAGCAGCTGTAACTTCTGCTAAAGGAGCACTTCTTTCTGCTGAAGCTCGTTACAAGAAAGTATTAGACGGTTCTTCAAACGAAGAAATAGCTCTAGCTCAAGTAAATCTAGATAATGCTAAAAAAGACCTTGAAACAACAAAGAAAGTCCAAGATACATTAGTTGCTAGTGCCTATAGAAAGCTGTTATCAGACTCTTTGATAGCAGAATCATCAAGTACTATTTATACCAGTAACACACCAAGAATCTCTGGTACTTATACAGGCGCTGAGGGTAAATATATTATAAACATTTCTTCTTCTGGGGGAGACTTTATTAATTTCTCTGGTATTGAAAGCGGTGTAGCAAAATTTGATACTAGTATTTCTCAGCCTCTTGGCACCAAAGGTCTTTCTATTGTATTTCCAACTGGCTCGAGTACTTCTCAAGGAGGAAATTGGGTAGTTAATATTCCAAATACTACAAGTTCAAATTATGTAACAAATTTAAATGCTTATAACCAAGCACTAAATACTAAGGAGAGCGCCATATCTAGTGCCGAATCCTTGGTAGCTCAAAGAGAAGCAGAGCTAAATTTAAAAAGAGCAACCGCTAGACAACCAGACATAGACAGTGCATTGGCCGATGTTATCACAGCAGAAGCTGGAGTAGAGAGCGCCAACGCAAGACTTGAGAAGAAAATTCTTCGTGCACCTGCAGACGGAACAATAACAAAAGTAGATATAAAAGCTGGAGAAATAAGTACGCCTCAAAAAGAAGTTATAGTTCTTCAAGATATTTCGAATCTTTATCTAGAAGCTAATGTTGGAGAAGGCAACATAAGCACAATATCTTTAGGGCAAACCGTTGAGGTTACTTATGATGCTTTTCCTGAACAAAAGTATTCGGCCACTGTTTCTTCTATCGATCCATCGGCTACAGAAAACGGAACTATTATAAATTACAAGATAAAAGCTTTGATAGAAAAGATAGAAGACATTCGTCCAGGCATGACAGCTAATATGTCTATTGTGACAGCAGAAATACCAGATGTACTTGTTGTTCCTGGTCGTGTTATCCAAAAAGATGAAGAAGGGCAATTTGTTAATCTTGTCGTTCCTTCAAAATCTAGAAAAACAAAAACAGTTCGAACTTCTGTAACTACAGGCATAAGAGGAGATGGAGATATTGTAGAAGTTAAAACAGGTTTATCAGAAGGACAAAAAATACTTTGGAGTCCTACTATTAACAAATAGCTATGCCAAAAAAACATGGTATTTTTAGAAAACTAGGAATAGATATAAGCGTTGGACTTTTTTTAGCAAAGAGAGAGTTAAAAAGAGCAAACAAGTGGACAACTTCACTCATTGTTTTTGTGATGCTTCTAACTTTTTTAAACCTGGTTGTTGTTAGTGGTATTTTAGTCGGACTTATCCAAGGTTCATTAGACCAAAACAAAAAGTTTAGTTCAGGAGATATTATTATTAGTTCATTTTTAAATAAAGAAAAAATAGATAATTCTCAAGAGGTAGTAAGTATTGTTAAAAATCTCCCAGGTCTTAAGGCCTACAGTGCTAGATATACAGCAGGTGGATCTCTTCAGGCAGGGTATAGAGATGTGCTTCTTAAAGATGAGAAACCAAATAGTATTGGTGGACAAGTATCTGGTATTGACCCAGCCAAAGAAGACGAAGTCACAAACCTCTCAAGTCTTTTGGTAGAAGGTTCGTATTTAGAACCAACTGATACAGATAGTATTATTGTAGGAAGTTTTTGGTTTCGTAAATATAACAAAAACGAGTTTCCAGGACTTACTACTTTTGATGAAAATGTTAAGCTCGGTTCTAGACTCCTTCTAACTATAAATGGCTCTAGCAAGGAATACACACTAAAAGGTATCCTAAAATCAAAGGTAAACGAAGTTGATGGAGGTATATTTATTCTTGATAGTGAGTTTAGAAAACTTGCAGGGAGAAGTGATTACAACCTAAATCAAATCGCTATTTCTTTAGTCCCCGGAACAAATCCACTTCTTATCAAAGAGGCTCTTATTGTAGCTGGTGTAGATAAAAATGGTCGAGTTCAAACAGCAGATGAAGCTATACCACGGTTCCTAGATCAAGTTAAAACAACATTTGGACTTTTGGGGAATGCCATTTCTGCTATTGGTTTAGTTGTGGCAGCCATAACTATTTTTATCGTTATATTCGTTAATGCTATAACTCGTCGCAGATATATAGGTATTTTGAAAGGTATCGGCATTGCACCAAGAGCTATTATTATTTCTTACATCATACAGTCACTTCTTTATGCAACCATCGGTGCGACGCTCGGCATTATCATGGTCTTTGCTTTCCTTAAACCATTTTTCAACGCCAACCCGATAGATTTTCCATTTTCAGACGGTATTTTAGTTGCCACTGTTAATGGTACTGCTGTTCGTACCGCTATACTTCTTATGGCTACTATTGTTGCTGGATTTATTCCTGCCAGAATTGTAATAAGACAAAATACATTATCAGCTATTTTGGGTAGATAAAAATATGATTAAAATAAATAATTTATCAAAAATATTTAAAAGCGGAGACACTGAAATAAGAGCAGTTGATAATGTTTCTTTCGCTATTCCTGAAGGACAATTTGTGTCTGTTACCGGCAGGAGTGGTAGTGGTAAAAGTACTCTTTTGTACCAACTAGGTCTTTTAGATCATCCTACAAGCGGAGAGGTTATTATTGACGGAATAAATGCCACTTTGTTGCCAGAGAACGAACAAACTCGTATGCGACTTCACGCACTTGGTTATATTTTTCAAGACTATGCTATCTTGCCAGCCTTAACAGCTCTTGAAAATGTCATGATACCACTGCTCATGCAAGGTTTTAGCGAAAAAGAGGCCAAAGAAAAATCAGCTGAAGCTTTAAGAAAAGTAGGACTTGCTGATCGAATGGATAACTTACCGTCTGAACTCTCTGGAGGACAACAACAAAGAGTGTCTATTGCTCGAGCTATAGGGCACAATCCAAAAATAGTATTTGCTGATGAGCCAACAGCAAACCTAGACTCAGAGACATCAAGAAATGTACTCGATGCTTTTCTAGAGCTCAACAAAGAAGGTCAAACTATAGTTATGGTAACCCACGAACCAGAATACGCAGACCTAACTCATAGAATTATTGAAATGAAAGATGGGAATATCATAAGTGACAAATTAAATAAATAAAATATCTAATTTGATATAATGTTTCCATGCAAACATTTATTGAAAAAAATCCAAAATTATCATTATTAATAGGGCTTTTATTAGCAGTATTTTTGTTAGGAAGTAGTATCAAAGCTTTTCGGGAGGCTAGATTTGCTGGTTCTGGTTTGAACGCTACAAATACCATAGTTGTTAATGGGGTTGGCGAAATAGAACGATCTCCTGATACTGCTAAGATTTCTTTTTCTGTTAGAACAGAGAAAAAAGATTTAAAAGCAGGTCAAGATGAAGTAAGTGGCAAAATAGATACAATCAAAAAAGAATTATTAGGCCTTGGTATAGAAGAAAAATATATTAAGACAGATAGCTATACTTCTTATCCGCAATATGACTATCCAGCGAGTCGTTGCTATAGCTCTTACTGTCCTCCTGTGACGCCAGTACTTCGTGGTTATGAAGTTAACCACTCTATAACTATTTCTATAAAAGATTTAGATAAGGTTGAAGGAGTTTTAGATCTTTTAGCAAAAAATACAGTTACAGACATGTCAGGACCTAACTTTGGATTTGAAGATGATGAAGCTATAGTTCGTGAGGCTAGAGATATGGCGATCTCTGATGCAAAGAATGAAGCAGAAAAACTTGCTTCTTCTTTAGGGGTGAAATTGGTTCGTATTGTTTCTTTCTCTGAAAATGGAGGAGGCTATCCAGCGCCTATGTACGCTCGAGACGCTATGTCTATGGCAGGCGCAAAGGCAGAATCCGCAAATCCAGTTATTCCAGTAGGGGACAAAAAAGTAAGTTCAAATGTCACTATCGTCTACGAAATAAGATAAATCTAGTTTATTGACTAAAAACGCCCCATAAGGTATATTCTAATGGTAATGCCTTCCGGGGCGTTTTTTAATAACCAAAATTATCTGAGTCTTTACCGAGCAATTATGAAATTAACAAAATTTTTAAAAGAAACAAAAGGAGAAATGAAGCAAGTGACTTGGCCAAGTCGCCGTCATTTGGTCATTTATACTTTGGTCGTTATTATTTTTTCAGCAGCACTAGCTTATCTTCTTGGGGCATTTGATAGTCTTTTCCAAGCAGGTCTTCGTGCTCTTATTTTCTAATATGTCAAAACAAGAACAAACAGGTGAGAGACATTGGTACGCAATACACACTTATTCAGGGTATGAAAGCGCTGTACTTCGTAACCTAAAACAAAGAATAGAATCTCTTGGTGTTGGAGACAAGATTTTCAATGTAGTTGTTCCAACAGAAAAGAAAATCAAAATCAAAGGCGGTAAAAGAGTAGAAGTGGATGAGAAGGTTTATCCTGGATATGTTTTGGTAGACATGATCGTGACTGATGACTCTTGGTTCGTAGTTAGAAACACTCCTCGGGTAACAGGTTTCGTTGGTGCCGGTGTTACTCCAGTTCCGCTAACTCAAAAAGAAATAGACTATCTACTTGGACAAATGAGTGAAGAGCACATCGCTAAACACAAGATAGATCTTGAGATAGGCGAGACTATTATCATTAATGATGGCCCGTTCAAGGAACTTGAAGGAACTGTTAATGAAGTTGACCAAGAAAAAGGTAAGGTCAAAGTCATGGTTTCGCTCTTCGGACGAGAAACACCTGTTGAACTTGATTTCCTACAGGTTAAAAAGATTTAATTTACAAATAAGGATTCTCTGGTAGAATGACCACTGTTACGCTATAGCTTCTACTTAGACTAACAAACAAATTTATGGCTAAAAATATTACTAAAAAAATCAAGGTTCAAGCGATGGGGGGAGCAGCAACTCCAGCTCCGCCGTTAGGGCCTGCTCTGGGGCAAGCAGGTGTTAATATTTCTGATTTCGTTCAGAAGTTCAACGCTGCAACTCAAGATCAAAAAGGAGAAAAGCTTGGAGTTAAAATTACAGTTTACGAAGATCGCTCATACGACTTTGTAGTTACGACTCCGCCTGTAGCAGATCTTATCTTTAAGGCTGCGGGAGTATCAAAAGGTTCAGGAAAACCTCGTACTTCAAAAGCAGGTAAAATAACAAAAGCTCAACTAAAACAAATAGCAGAGCGCAAGATGCCAGACTTAAACGCAAACGATGTTGAAGCCGCTATGAAAATAGTAGCTGGCTCAGCCCGAAG
>JADZEV010000003.1 GCA_020850295.1 Candidatus Nomurabacteria bacterium | reverse complement strand
TTTTGTTCCCAATATCCGAATATCGTTTTCCGTATGGAGTTTCTTGGGCTAATAAATATTATATGATTATCAACTACAGCCTTCTAGCTATTGTTTGGTCTAGAATTGCTATAAAGAAGATGAGAGGGAAATAACATGAATCCGTTTAAATTATTACAGATTAGAAAAAATATTAATGAAGCTCGGGAAAATCCAAGTGTTTTTGCAGGAGAGCAGGCGAAAGGCTTTCTTTGGGGATTGTTTTTGTTACCAGTTATTGTTTGCTTTTTGGTAGTCGGAATATTTTTTATTATTGGCTATACAGAGCTCTTTGGTTTTCAAGCAGGATTTTTTAAGTTTTTATTTTGGGTATCTTTAGTTGTTAGTTTTATTGTTTTATCTCTTTTAAGGATGATAGTTCGAACTATTTCTAAAAATACTTCAAATCAAACTAAGAAGGTAATAGATGCAATTGTTGTTGAGAAAGGTGATTAAAAATTATAAAATATCAATATGAAAAATTCAAAATATATATTGTTGGCAGTGGCGGTAGTTATAGTAATACTTGCAGGTTTAACCAAAGATAAAAAAGAGGTTGTTAATGAACAAGAGCCTAAAAATGAAGTTTGTTATATCTGGAACACAGAAGCGGGAGATAGTGCTAGTTTAAGAATGTCATTTGAAGAAAATGGTAATGTTTCTGGAACTTTTAATTTTGAGCCTTATCAAAAAGATGCAAAGAAAGGAGCTTTTGATGGTGTTGTTATGATCCTTGAAGGAGAGTCTTTGCCAACAGCACAGCTTTTGTGGCAAGCAAACGGTGAAGGTGTGATAAATACCGAAGAGCTTTATGTAAAGTTTAGTGATGGCATAGCTTCGCCTGGATTTGGAGAAATGAAAGATAGAGGAGACGGTGTTTATGTTTATGCAAGTCCTGAAAACATTTCTTACCCTATAAATCTTCAACAAACAGACTGTCAGTAAGCTTAAAACTATCTGTGGATTAAATATCTTTGCTACCTTTTATATGTAGTATAATGATATTGTTATGAAAAAATACAACAAATATGGAATTTTATTCTTATTATTAGCTTTTGGAATTTCTTTTGTAGCTCAGGCTGAAGACACTGATCTTGCTCCTATGCCTCCTATAAGAGTTGATTCTGGTACTAAAATTGAAATTAACGGTGACCTGAAAGAGCTTAGAGATCAACAAGAAGTTCTTCGAAAGGAAAGACTTGAAAAGGAAGAAGAGATGCGAAAGCAAAGAAACGAAGATATTATGAAGCTTCGAATGGATGCTAGAGCTAAGATAGAAGCCGGTGAAATTAAGCCAGCTGATGCTTATAAAATGCTAAATGCTCAAGCGAAAGATGAAAGAGAAAAAACAAGAGAAGAAATAGAAAAATCTAGAGATGAATTTAAAGCTGCTCTTAAAGAAGGTAAAGATGATCTTTTGGATCTACTTCGAGAAAAAAGAGATGCTATCATCGGAGCTATTCAAGACAAGAGAGATCTTTTTAAGATAGAGTTTGAAGCTAAGAAAGATGAGATGCAGGCTAAGCGAGAGGAATGGAAGAATAGTTTTAAAGAAGATCTTAAAAAAATAAAAGATGATACTAAGAGAGAAAGAGTAGAAAAAATCTCAGATAACTTTGCTGAAATAAATGTAAAAGCAACAACAGAAGCGTCTTTGACAGTAGATAAAATAGAAGCAGTTTTAATAGCTATAGAATCAAGATCTGATAAAGCTGCTGCAAATGGTCAAAATGTTAGCGCTGTTGCTTCATCTATAGTAAGTGCTGAAACAGCTATTGCGGATGCTCGTGCTGCCATTGCTTTACAAGTAGCAAAAGTTTATGAAACTAATATCAGTAGTGACGCTAATGCAAAATCAGCACTAGAAGCTACAAGAAACCAATTTAGAAAAGACTTACAAGCTATGAAGCTTAAAGTAAAGGCTGCTTATGACGCTACAAAAAAAGCTGCAGATGCATTAAAGAAAGTACCAAGTGTTGATGCAGAGGTAGAAGTAAGTGTCGAAGCTGAGACTAATTAATAACTTAAAATAAAAATATGAATACAAAAACAATCATTGTTATTATCGTTATTCTTGTTCTAGGGTTCTTTCTTTGGAAGGGTTCTATGAAAAAAGATGCTGTTATGGAGACACCAGCACAGGAACTAGATAGAACAACACAATCTGATTCAACCTCTTCTATAGAAGAAGACTTGAACTATATAAATGTAGACACAAACACTGACGCAGACTTGATGGAAGTAGACGGAGAAATAAAGAGCTTATAAAAATAATAAAAACCCTCTAAAAAAGAGGGTTTTTATTATGTATAATTAAAAAATGGCTTTAATCAAAATCAAAAGTAAAATCTGGCTTTATCCTGGACTAGGAGGTTGGCATTTCGTTACTCTTGATAAAAAATTATCAGAAAAAATAAAAAATAAACACAAAAAAGGTTTTGTTAAAATAGAAGCCAAAGTAGGAAAAAGCACCTGGAATACATCTCTTTTTCCACACAGTCAATCCAAATCATATCTCTTGTGTATCAAATCTTCCATTAGGAAATCAGAAGGCTTACTAGAAGGGGATGAGGTAAGTGTTTCTATTAAGATTCTATAATATAGTAAAATATTAAAGTGATAGATTTTACAGAAAAAGAAATTTCTATTTTCAAAAAATTAAATACCCCAACTAAAGTTCAAGATTTTCTAAACAAAATACCCATAAATCATGAGTTAGATGGGGTTGATACAGTTAAGTCCCCAGTCAGGGTTATTCGAGAGAATAATGCTCATTGCATAGAGGGTGCTATTTTAGGAGCTTATATATTGTCTTTGCATGGTTATAAGCCACTTATCCTTCACCTTCAAACTACAAAGAATGATTTTGAGCATGTTATAACACCTTTTCAAGACAAAAGCGGTCTTTGGGGTGCTCTCTCAAAAACAAACCACTATATACTTCGATATAGAGACCCTGTTTATAAGAGTATTAGAGAGCTAGTAATGTCTTATTTTCATGAATATGCAACAGATAGCGGTATGAAAACATTGAGAAGCTATTCAAGACCTCTTAATCTAAATTATTTCGGCAAGTCCTGGGTAAACTCCAAAGAAGATCTTTGGCAGATAGATGAAAAGCTGGGAGAGATAAAGCATTTTGATATTGCGCCTAAGGAGGTTTTGATGAAGCTACGACGAACAGATAATATAGAAAGGCAATCTTTAAAAACTGTTGAATGGGAGGCTTAAATTAGATCTAGTCTTGACAATATTGTTCGAAATAGCGATATATGCTATAATTACACCTGTACAAATATATAAATTAAGAACTCAACAAATATATGGTAGAAATCAAAGGATTATGTATGAAATGTAGAGATGCTAATAACAAACCTACAATGCAAGTTATGAAAGACATAGTAGTATCAGAGAAGAACAATAGATACTCAGCAAAAGGTAAGTGCTCTACATGTGGAGGAAATATGTTCAAATTTATGAACAAAGAAACTGCTGATAGTCTCAAATAGTTTTCAAAAAAATGGTCTTCGGACCATTTTTTTGTTAGTATCAAATCATGGAAATTAAGAGCGCAGTTTTTATAAAAGGAAGCCCGACAATAAACGGTGTTTTTGAAGATGGGTTACCTCATGTGGCTTTTATTGGTAGATCAAATGTTGGAAAATCTAGCACTATAAATGCGCTAACTAAAGTAAAAGGTTTGGCCAAGACAAGTGGTTCACCAGGAGCTACAAAACATCTAAATATGTTTTTGGTCAATAATAAGTTTTATATTGTTGATTTGCCTGGTTATGGTTTTGTAAAAGGTGGATCAGGTCGCAGGGACACACTTCATGATTTGATAGAAGACTACCTCGCTTATTCTTACGAAGGGAAGCAAACTATAGTCTTGATCATAGATGCCAAGGTTGGTCCGTCAAATGACGATCTTGATATATTAGAAATGTTAAAAGGCCATGGGAAAAACTTTATAGTTGCTGTAAACAAGATAGATAGGCTTAAAAATGCTGAGCTTAAAAAACAACTTACAAATATACAATCTCTTTTGGGTGGGACTAAAATACTGCCTTATTCTGCTCTAAAAAAATCTAAAATAGCTGAACTTTTGAAAGAAATAACAGCATAGTTTTTGCACATCACAAAAATTTTGAAAATAGTATAATACTATATGTAGGACTTATTAGTTTATAAATTAAAAATATTATGAAATTACACAAAATCACTTTTATTCTGCTAGTTATCGGTGGTCTTAACTGGTTGCTAGTAGGATTGTTTAACTGGGATTTAGGTGCTATCTTCGGAGGAATGTCTGCTCCTATTTCAAAGGTAGTTTATATCTTAGTAGGACTTTCAGCTCTTTACGAGATTTTCTCTCACAAGAAAACTTGCAAAGCTTGCGACATGAAAGGTGGAAGTATGCCAAGTGCTACTCCAAATATGTAATTAAAAACCCGCCTTAATGGGCGGGTTTTTAATTTAACTATTTTTTAATATATTTATATCTTTTTCTTGAATTCTTTTAACAAAACCAGGCTTCATAGAACCGATCTTTAGATGACCTATTCGTATTCTGGTTAAAGAAAGTATTGTCAGTCGACAAGCATCACACATTCTTCTGATTTGATGCTTTCTACCTTCTTTTAAAATAATGGTAAACGAAGACTTTGAAACCTTTTTGACTTTTGCAGGTTTGGTTTTTACTTTGTCTAAAAAGATACCAGAAGAGAGTTTCGAAATAGCTTCAGGTGTGATATTTTCTCTAACTAAAACGAGATATTCTTTTTCTATACTTGAGTTTTCTTTTGTTAAAGCTTTTGTTAGGGTGCCATCGTTTGAAAGAATAATGAGTCCATCTGATTCTTTGTCTAATCTTCCTATAGGAGAGAGGTGTTTTAGTGTTGGAAGCTTTTCATGTATATCTGTATTAGTTCCTGAAGTTTTACTAGTTTCTATACCTCTTGGCTTGAAATACAAAACAGCTTCTTTTGTACCAGAAGCATCTTCTTTAAGATTTATTTTATCTTTCCCTAAAACTATGCCAAATCCTGTTTCTCGGACAACCTTGTTATTAACAAGTACTTTGCCTTCTTTGATCAACATTTTTGCTTCTCTGCGCGAAGCCAGGCCCATGTGGGCTATGGCTTTTTCGAGACGCTCTTGACCTTCTGGTAAGGTTGAAGCATCTTTTGGCTTTTGTTTATCCAAAGGCTTTGGTCCTTTTGGTGAGCGGTAAAATATTTTTTTCTTTTGCCTAGCCATAATGGTGCGAGTATAGCAGAACAAAGTATTAATGTATAATTATCAATTATATGAGAAAACAGGTTATTTATTTTGTTAGACATGGGGAAACAGAGCTCAATGCTAGGGGAATAAGGCAAGGCCCTGATGGACCGCTTAGCCCAAAAGGAATAGAACAAGTAAAAGAAGTTTCTAAAAGATTTCCCAAAAAAAGAGGGAGGCCAAAAGTTATTATTTCTAGCCCTTTCCAAAGAACAAAAGAAACCGCAGCCATCATAGCTAAAGAGCTCAATATGAAAGTTGAGTATTGTGATTTGTTGGTAGAGAGAAGGAATCCTTCAGAGATAATAGGTCACTCAGGCGAAGAAAGGGAAACTCGATCTATAGTAGACAAGATAGACAAAAGTTTTCATGAGGATGACTTGCGTTATTCCGATGAAGAGAACTTTACTGATTTAAAAGCTCGAGCCAAAGCCTTACTTAAATACATATCAAGAAGAAGAGAAAGACAAATAATAATGGTAACTCATGGCATTTTTCTAAAAATGGTAGCTTCTTACATCATTGAAGGAGATAAACTTACCGCCTCAGAATATAACAAACTCAGCTTCCTTAACCCTATGGACAATGCCGGGCTTACTATTTGCACAAGGCAACCTAGATTTCTAAGAAAAGCAAAATGGGAGATATTGGTTTGGAACAGTACTCCAAAAGAAAGAGATAGGAAAATCTAATATTTTACTGATATAATATTTTCATAAAAGAATAATAGATTTAAGAATTATATGGCCAAGGGCAATGATAGTCGCAGGAAAGAAACAAAAAAACCAAAAAAAGCAGTTACAAAAGTAAAATAATAAAAATAAAAACATCTAATCCACAGATGTTTTTATTTTTTAAGTTATAATTTATTTATGATAAAAACAATTATTTGGATTTTGGTTATAGGTGTAAGTGCTTTTGGGATTTATTATTTTGTTAGTAAAAAAGAGTACAAGCCTGATGATTTTCAAACTGTAAAAGAAGAGAATGTGGTAACAGAAGAACAGACACAATCAAAGAAAATGTCTTTTTCTGATTTTGTTAAAAAAGAAGATGGCTCATACGAGTGCAGTGTTAGCTCAATGGATGATTTTGGTTCTAACGGAAAGGCTTTTATAAACAACGGAGAAATTCGAGGTGATTTCACTACTGTAGCTGAAGGCATGTCCATAGACAGCTCTGTGCTTGTTAAGAAAGATTTTATATACATATGGAGTGATATGTTTCCTCAAGCAGCTATCAAGGTAGCAAATATAAAACAAGAACCAGGATCTGTCAGTACTCAAATGTCAGGAACTTATGTTTGGGATACGGATAAGGTAGGAGACTATAACTGTTCTCCTTGGACAGTAGATGAATCAAAGTTTGTAGTTCCAAGCAAGATCACATTTAAGCTTATAAAATAAAAATCTTGGTGAGATTAATCTCACCAAGATTTTAATAAATTTCTGCCAACAAAAAATCATTCTGTTTTGTGAGTTCGTAAAGAATCTTTAATAAATGAATGTTTTGTTCAGGATTATTTTGTATGGTTTTCTTTAAACAATTTGCAAAATCAGAAGTTTTTGTTTGTAAAATTTTCAAATCTTCCTTTCTAAACAAGATATTTTTTGTTTTAGAAACCAGGTCTTTTTCCTTAGGAAAGCAGTCATTTAATTCTTTATGAAAATTAGCAAGCTCTTTCTTGGGAACAAATTGCTTCATCAAAAGGTTTATGTTTCTTAAGCTGAAACAAATTTTTAAAGATTTTGTTAAATCACTATTTATCATGTTGTTAAAATTTTATAAAAACTTATCATTTTTATAAAAAAAGTCAATAGTGATATAATATTATTATGCAAACTATTTATTTAGCAGGTGGATGTTTTTGGTGTACTGAAGCAGTTTTTAAGAGCCTTAAAGGTGTTTCTGAGGTAATGCCTGGTTATATAGGCGGAAGTGTTCCAAATCCAACTTATGAACAGATTTGTACCGGAGAGACAGGACATGCTGAGGCAGTAAAGGTTGTTTATGATGAAAACATCTTAAAACTTTCAGATTTGTTAGAAATATTTTTTGCGACTCATGTACCGACAACTTTAAATAGACAAGGAAACGATGTCGGTACCCAGTATCGTAGTGCGATATTTTTTACAACACCAGATCAAGAAGAAATAGCAAAAGAATCAATTAAGGAAGCACAAAAGAATTTTAATGATCCTATTGTTACCGAAATTGTTCCCGCTACAGAATTTTTTGAAGCTGAGGAATATCATAGGGAGTATTATTTCCGTAATTCAAATCAAGCTTATTGTACTTTAGTCATAAGTCCAAAACTTGAAAAACTCCAAAAAGACTTTAGTGATAAACTTGTAAAATAATGAACCATTGGCTTATAAAAAGTGAAGGGGATTGTTATAGTATTGACGACCTAAAGAAAGACAAGAAAACTCCTTGGAGCGGGATTAGAAACTTTCAAGCTAGAAATTTTATGAGAGATAGCATAAAGGTTGGAGACAAAGTCCTTTTTTATCATTCAAACGGGACAAAAGAAAATCCGACTGGTGTTTATGGCACGGCTAAAGTTTCTTCAAAGCCTCATGCAGATATGACTGCTTTTGATAAAAAGGATGATCACTATGATGCTAAATCAAAAAAGGAAAATCCCACATGGATATTAGTAGATGTGTCTTTTGTGTCGAAGTTTAAAAAACCTGTTACATTATCTCAAATAAAATTTGAGCCCAAACTTAAAGGAATAATGGTTGCTCAAAAGGGCAGTAGGCTTTCAATACAACCAGTTTCCAAAGAACATTTTGAATTTATAACTAACATGGGTAAATAGATTTTATGAACCACGATAAAGAATTAGTTTTATATCAAATATTTTTTATTTTTATATTGCCTATAGCACTTTTAACATTTGGGATTGTGCCGATAAGTTGGAGGTTGGTTGTACTTTGCGTGTCTATGATTTTCATGTTTGGAGTTATTCAATATGAAAAAATCCCAGATGAAAAAATGGGACTTAAAAATAAAACTTTTAAAAAATCTTTAATACCTTACTCGTTGTTCACTTTAGTAGGGGCTTTTATCTTTGTAAAACTCTCAGATGTTTTGGCTATAAATCCAAATATAGTCTGGTGGCAATATTCTCATTTTCTTTTTCTATTTTTACCAGTATCGCTCTTGCAAGAGATAGCTTATAGAGGTTTTCTGTTTCCAAAGCTCCAAGTTTTAACAAATAAATGGTGGGTTGTTATAGGGGCTAATACTGTTTTATTTACTCTTTTGCATGTTATCTATCCTTTCCCAGGAATAATGCTTCCGGTCGCATTTTTCTCAGGTTTGGCACTATCTGTGATATATAGATATTACCCAAATCTGATCTTGATATCTTTGTCGCACTCAGTTTTAAACTTTATAGCGGTTTTGCACGGGTTCTTTTTCTTGGGTAGGTAAAACTCTTCTAGCATGTTCAGATATACAGATGTATAATCTAAATATAATATGAAAAAAATAATATTTATTTTTTTGTTATTTATTTTTTCTTTCGAAAATGTTTTTGCTATTGGATCTTTGCCAAAAGAGAATGTTTTTGTCTCCCCAAAAGACGCAGAGATAAATACTCCTGTTAAAATAAATGCTTTAATTTACAATAATCAACCAGAATCCATAACCTTCACCATAGAGTTTAAAGAAGGTGATTCATTGGTGGCTAAACCAGTGGTTAAGGTCGTTAACTCTTTGGCAGCAGAGACGGTATCTGTTGACTTTAAACAGTCAGAAGAACAAACGCAGATAAATGTATCTATTACTTCCGCTATCAACAAACAAAGACAAGATCTTGTTGGGCTACATGGGTTAGTTGGATCAGTTTTGATAGGTAAAAGTGTTGATAAAAATAAAAACCTCTCTATGCCGGAAGGTAAGTTAAGAGAGATTTTTTATTCTCTAAAAGAAAAGATAGAAGTATTTAGGAAAAAACAAGCTATCTACTTTACAAACCTTAGAGATTCTACAAAGATGAAGTTAGGTATAAAAATAAGTGAGGATGCTCTACAAAATCTAACTCCTGATTTTGCCAACATGGCTCCCACTATAGCTACAGAAGAGAAGAGTTCTGAAAATGTAGAGGGCCTAGAAAAGGCCGAATTAGACAACCCGATGGATTATGTGACCTTGATATACTCTACAGCCTTAGCCTCATTGTTCGGCAGTGTTTTGATGTTCTATGCAGCTTTTTTCTTGATTTTGCTACTTATTTTGAGATTTATATTTCGTATGTTTATTTAATTAAATATTTTTTAGTTGTGCTAAAATAACCCTATGCTTAGGTCTATTTTTTATATAGCAGTTTTGTTTGTCGCAACTGTATTTCTACCTTTTTGGGCTCAGATGGTGATATTTGTATATGCTATTTTTGTTATCAAACATAAGATTTTAGTTTTAGCCCCTGCTCTTTTTGCTGACATTTGGTATGCGCCTCATACAGGTTTATTTTTAAACAATAACAAAACATTTTTATTAGTATCTTTAATTTTACTGGTTTATTTTTTGGTAGTTAGGACAACTAGAGTAAGACAAAAATATGATTTTGAAAAGAAATAAAAAAAAGAAAATACACGAACTCTACCCAGATGAAATACTTCTTGATGTTCACAACTTACCATCTTTTGATAGGCAACAGTTTGAAGGTCAACTAGAGAGACCTATTAGTAAAAGTACAATAGGATCTCTTTTTGTAGCTATAATTTTTATTGCTTCTATTTTTGCTATACGCTTAATAAATGTTCAGGTTGTTAAAGGTCAAGAATATGCCACAAAAAGTGAAAATAACAGTCTAGATAGCATACCTATATTTGCTGATAGAGGCGTTATTTATGACAGAAATGGCGTAGAGCTCGTTTGGAATTTTATAGATGAAAGTATTGGTTTGACGAAGCGCTCATACACTTCAAAACATGGTTTTGCAAATGTTTTGGGCTATGTATCTTATCCAGCCAAAGATTCTAAAGGTAAACTTTGGCAACAAAAAACTATTGGTAAAGATGGCGCAGAAAAAGAGTTTGATGAAATTTTATCTGGTCAAAATGGTAAAAAATTAGTTGAAACCAATGTCTCAGGAGAAGTTGTTTCTGAAGGAGGCATAGAAGCGCCCATATCTGGTGAAAATATTTACTTATCTTTAGATAGTAGGATTCAAGAGGCACTCTATAAAGGCATAGCTGACTTAGCCAGTCAATCAGGATATGTTGGAGGTACAGGTTTAGTTATGGATATAAAAACAGGGGAATTATATGCGATAACAAGTTATCCAGAATATAATTCAAATATTATTTCGGAAGGTAAAGACAGTAGCACTATAAAAAACTATTTACAGGGTTCTTCAAAGCCACTTCTTAACCGTGCGATTGATGGAGTTTATACTCCCGGATCTATAGTAAAACCATTTTTTGCTCTTGGTGCTCTTGAAGAAGGCATCATAACTCCAAATAAAATTATTTATACAAATGGCAAACTTGAAATACCAAATCCTTATAATCCGAGCCTAACAACAGTATTTAGAGACAATGCAAATCACGGACCTGTTGATATGAAAAAAGCTCTGGCTGTTTCTTCTAATGTTTACTTTTATCAAATAGGTGGAGGTTTTGGTAGCCAAAAAGGTTTAGGTATTAATTTACTAGAAAAATACGCTAAAGCTTTTGGTATAGGACAAAAAACAGGAGTAGACATAGGGGGCGAAAGAGAGGGTAATATTCCAAGTATAGAATGGAAAGCCAAAAGATTCCCAGGAGATCCTTGGCGTGTTGGAGATACTTATAACACTTCTATAGGTCAGTATGGTTTTCAAGTAACACCGATACAAATGGTTAGAGCTATAGCCGGCATAGCCTCTCGAGGTAATTTGCAAATTCCAACAATTAAAAAAATAGACAAAGCTCCAGATGGTGCAGAGGTTGGTATTAATAAAAATTCTTATACTGCCGTTCATGAAGGTATGCGTTTGGGAGTACTTGAAGGAACAACTAGAGCATTAAATGATGATACTATTCATATAGCGGCAAAATCAGGTACTGCTCAGATAAAAAACAATACTAGGGTTAACTCTTGGGCTATAGGATTTTTCCCATCTGAAAATCCTCAGTTTGCCTTTACTGTTTTGATGGAAGATGGTCCCAAAGTTTCTTCTGGAGCGGTACATGCTTTCAAACCGGTTTTACAAGTCTTCAAAGATAATCCAGAACTTTTGACGAACTAATTAAAAAGATATATATTTATTCCTTAGTTATGAAAGAATATATTACTAAAGAAAATAAAGAATCTCTAGAGAAAGAGTTACAAGAGCTCTCTGGTCCAAAACGCAAAGAAATAATTGCAGCTGTTGAATACGCCAAGAGCTTGGGTGATTTATCAGAAAATGCTGAATATCACGCCGCTCGAGAAGCGCAAGGCAAACTTGAAGATAGAATAAAACAAATAGAATACACACTCAAATACGGAGAGGTGGTAGAAAAACCAAGTGACGGATCTATCGCCGTAGGCTCAACTGTCGTTATCCAAAAAGAAGGTGAAAGCAACAATAGAACTTTTGTCATCGTAGGCTCAGATGAAACAGATATGCTTTCTGGTAAAATTTCTTATAAAAGTCCTATAGGGCAAGCACTAATAGGAAATAAAAAGGGTGACAACATAACTGTTGCCACCCCAAAAGGTGATACTCTCTATAAAATAGTTTCGGTTAGTTAAGATATCTTAAAACAAAAAGCCCCTAATTTAGGTGGCTTTTTTGTTTTCCACAGGTATTTTATTTGCTAATAGGGAATCAAGTGGAGTAAAATGGTACTAAGTGGTAAGAAGTGGTAAATCGTAATTTAAGGGCAAAATGTTAATCGGAGAATATAAACACACAATAGATAACAAGAACAGAATGTCTTTTCCTATTAAGTTTCGAAAAGAAATGGGGAAGAGTGTTGTTATTACACCTGGTCTTGATAAATGTTTGTTTATATTCACTCAGAAAGAATGGTCTAGGATTGCAGGCAAGTTAGCTGATAGCTCAATGCTTCAATCTGACAATCGAAGTTTCAATAGGTATCTTTTAGGTGGTGCTACAGAAGTAGGTGTAGATCCACAAGGGCGGATCCTTATCCCAGATTTCCTCAAAGACAGGGCAGGACTCTCAGGTAAGGTCGCCATTGTGGGTGTACACACACGGGTAGAACTTTGGGATCAAAAATCTTGGGATATTTATAAAAAGTCGGTTGAAGAACAAGCGGACCAACTAGCTGAGAAACTCGGTAATGTTGGCGTACTTTAAATGCATATCCCTGTACTTTTACATGAATCAATAACTGCTCTCGAAATTAAAAAAGGAGATGTTGTTGTAGACGGAACTTTTGGAGGTGGTGGACACAGTAAGGCTATTTATGAATCTTTTGGTAAAGATATTAAACTTATTTGTGTCGATCTAGACGAAGATGCTAAAGAAAGATTTGAAAAAGTGTTTAAGGATTCAGATGTAGTATTTGTTCAAGACAACTACAAAAATGCTAAACAAATATTATCTTTAGCGAAAGAGTCAATTGCTAATAAGATCCTTCTAGATATTGGTACTAGCTCATTTCAGCTCGACCAAGACAGTAGAGGATTTTCTTTCAACAGTGATAGTCCACTTGCTATGACGCTTTCAAAAACAGGTTCTCACACTGGTTTTAACGCTTACGACATAGTAAATACTTGGGAAGAATCCTCGATTGCCGACATTATCTATTATTACGGCGAAGAAACATTTGCTCGAAAGATAGCCAAAGCCATAGTCTCTAGAAGAAAAGACCTACCAATAAAAACATCAAAAGATCTAGCCGACCTAATTTCTAATACGATTAAAAGAAAAGGCAAACTACATCCTGCAACTAAAACTTTTCAAGCTCTTCGTATAGCAGTTAATGATGAACTAAATGTATTAAAGGAAGCTCTTGATTCTTGGTGGGCATCTCTTGGCTCATCTGGAAGAATCGCAGTTATAACATTTCATAGCTTAGAAGATCGAATTGTAAAGCAGTGGATGAAAAATCAAAAAGAAGAAAAACGCGTTATCACAAAAAAACCCATTACTCCAAATAAACAAGAACTAGAAATAAATCCTCGCTCTCGTAGTGCAAAATTAAGAATTATAGAAAAAATATAAATATGATGACACAAATAAAAAACAATATAAAAGATTTCGGAGGATATAGCATTATTTTGAAAAAAATGAGCACATATTGCTTCGTTGGTACAGGTATTTTATTTGTTTGTTATTTGTATGTCGTCGGTTCCATAACCTTCTCAGTTGTAGAGCGAAAGGGCCTTGAAGAGCAAAATAGAAATCTACTTTCTGATATTGGCATGGAAGAACTAAAATACTTGGCTCAAGAGAAAAAACTGACAAAAGAAGTCGCTCATAATGCTGGTCTTATAGATGCAAAGAATTTGGTTTTTACTACCAAACAAAGTGCATTTGCTTGGAATGCAGGACGCTAAAATACACAGAAGAAGAATCAGGGTTCTTATAGGATTAATTATTATCTTTAGTCTAGCTATTGTTGTTAGACTTTTTACGCTTCAGATAATAAATCAAAATTTTTATAAAGAAAAAGCACAAAGGCAATATCTAACATCAACAAATGATGTTTTTGATAGAGGAAGTATTTATTTTACTAAAAAAAATGGCACAACAGTCGCAGCTGCAACTGTTGCATCTGGTTTTAAACTTGCCATAAATCCAACAAAGATAACAGATTTACAAAAAACATACGAAGCTTTGAATAGTATTGTTCCTATAGAGAGTGAAGTTTTTTTCAGTAAGGCCAATAAGAAAAATGATCCTTATGAAGAAATTGCTTTTAAGCTTACCCAAGAAGAGTCCGACAAAATTATTGCCCTAGATCTTCCGGGAGTAAGTATTTATCGCCAAAAATGGAGATTTTATCCTGGTGCTGAAATAGCAGCTAAAGCTCTAGGTTTTGTCTCTTTTAAAGAAAATACTTTAATAGGTAGGTATGGCCTTGAGAGATATTATAATGATGTCTTATCTAGAGGGGAAAATAGTTTCTATATAAATTTCTTTGCAGAGATTTTTGCAAATGTTCAATCAAATCTTTTTAAAAATAAGAGCACAACAGGGGATATTATTACTACCATCGAACCGACAGTACAGTCTCAGCTAGAAACTACAGTTGCTCGTATCAAAGAAAGGTGGGGCAGTGACGCAGCAGGAGGAGTAGTTATGGATCCAAATACTGGTGAAATAGTAGCAATGGCTCATGTACCAACTTTTGATTTAAATGAATTTGGAAAAGAAAAAGATGTATCTATTTATAGTAATCCTTTTTCTCAAGATGTTTATGAGATGGGTTCTATTATAAAACCACTTGTTATGGCTATAGGTATTGATACGGGAGTAGTTTCTCCTGAGACTACATACAACGACTCTGGTTCAGTTAAAATTCAAGATAGAACATTTAGTAACTTTGATAAAAAAGGTAGAGGAAATAATGTTTCAATGCAACAAGTCTTAAGTCAGTCTCTAAACACAGGTATGATATTTGTTGGACAAAAAATAGGAAAAGAAAATTTTAAAAGTTATTTATTAAACAGGTATAAAATAGGAGAAAAGACAGGGGTTGATCTTCCCGGAGAAATACACGGCCTTGTTGGTGGGTTAAAGGGAACAAATGATGTTAACTATGCCGCTGCCTCTTTTGGGCAAGGTATTGCTACCACTCCACTAAACATTGTTAGAGCTTATGCCTCACTTGCAAATGGAGGATATTTGGTAACACCCCATTTAGCCAAAGAAATAAAACAAGAAAGTGGCTTAATCAAAACCTTAGATTATCCAAAGGAGGATGTAGCTATTTTGTCCCCAAGTACTATTTCAACTATTACTGATATGTTGGTCAAAGTTGTTGATAAAGGTTATAACAGAGGACTGGCTCACTACAGTGTTGCCGCTAAAACAGGTACCGCTCAAATGGCGAAACCCGACGGTACTGGCTACTATACAGATAGAAATTTTCACTCTCTTATAGGGTATTTCCCAGCCTCAGATCCAAAGTATGTTTTATATCTTTTTAACAACTTTCCAAAGGGGGCCTCGTTCTCTTCGCAAACCCTTGCCGAGCCCTTTTTTGAAATGGTACAATTCATGACGAGTTATTATGAATTAACCCCAGATAGATAATCTGGAATAGCTAAAAACATGGAATTTACTTTTTCGATACGAGGTACACTTAGAGAATCTTGGCAATTATTTAAAAGACACTTTTGGTTTTTTGTTGGACTTTCTGCTGTTTCTGTCGTTATAAACTTTTTAGGCGCAGGCAAGCATGTACCGGTCGTTATCTCTCTAATACTAACAGTAGCTTCAGTTGTTTGGTCTATCGTCGTTATAAAATTCGCTTTAGCAGCTTCTGATAACAAAGAAGAAAAGTTTTCTTTTAAACATGTTCAAGAAATGCTTCCAACATGGCAACAAGCCTTAGGTATGATTGGGGTAGGACTTCTTAGTCTTTTGTTTGTTGTAGCTGGTCTAGTTCTGCTTATCATTCCAGGTATCTGGGTAGCTTTCAGACTTAGTTTGGCAAATTTTGCTTTCTTGGATAAAAATAATGGTGTTAGAAACGCAGTTCGCACTTCATGGAACCTGACAAAGGGTGATATTTTTTGGACTACTGTTTTAGTTGGTATAGTTGCAGGAGGCTTGTATTTGGTAGGATTTATTCTCTTTGGTGTAGGTATTTTAGTAACATATCCACTGGCTATGATACTTATGGCAAAGTTCTACCGTGCCCTTACTGTTTTTCACGGCAATCATTCTCACAATGAAGTAGTAGTTCAGCCAAAGGAAATATTAGCTCCAGAGCCTGAGGTACAAACTGAACCAGAAGAACAAAAAGAAGAAATGCACCACGAAGGAGATGTCTCTAATTAGTAATAAAAAAGTCCTCAGATGAGGACTTTTTGTTTTCTTAAATTATCTCTTACTTGCATTAAAACTTTACCTTCATATCCAGGTATATCTTGAAGTTCATTTATCATAAAGTTTGCTTGACCTGGTAATAATCCACCTATGATTTTTTTTGGATATGTGGCTAATAATTTTTTGGCAAACTCCGGATTTTCCGAGAATTTTTTAAGTGTATATTCTTCAAAAAAGTTTTTTATAAAACCCCATTTCCAGAGACTACTTGTTAATCTAATAGAGTTTTCTAACTCTTTCAAATTAGCAGGTAACAGTGTTTCTGAAATTCGTTTTTTAATATCTAAATCATCCGTTTTCCATGATAATACCGTATGTCTGACAGATGGATAAACAATGTTATAAAGCCTTTTATTATATTTATAATCATCGCAGAAACAAAGGTTGCCAGAACCAGCAAAGGAGTAAATCTCATTAACATTTTCGTAAGTGCTATTTTTAATGTCCATAATATTTTTTTCTGATAATACTTATATATGTTTACTTTGTCAAAAATAAGCTTGAAAAATAGAAAAATTCTCTGTATAGTATTGTCGCACTGTTTTTATGGCCCTATCGTCTAACGGTTATTGGAATGAAAAGTAAACTGCTTTACTTTTCATCTGGTTCCGAGCTAGCGAGGAAATTGTCGATATTTATGAGACAATAAGTAAGCCTGTAAGGCGATGTCATTACAAATAAATAAATTGGCCCTATCGTCTAACGGTTAGGACATCGCCTTCTCAAGGCGGTAATCGGGGTTCGATTCCCCGTAGGGTCACAGATTTCAAAAAATAAAAAAGCCGTATAATTACAGCTTTTAATTCTAATTCTCTGTTTATTACCAGTCTCCAGTTCCTTTTGTAAATTGCTTTAGTCTATTTTCAAACCTTGATTTAATTTTAGGCTCAGAAATCTTCCAGAGATCAAACTGAATTATCGCTTGTGTCATTTTGTGATTAGCATAATGATTTTTCAAATGAAAAAGATAACGACTAGAGTCTTCAGGTGAAATATTATAAACAATAAAGATTTCTGAAAGCTTATTACTTATTGCCCATTCAGGCATATCATGAAGAGAAGGGAATGGGTCCGTGAAGGCATTTTTAATAAAAAGCTCGTAACCATCAGGATAACCCTTAGACTTTTTGCAAGGATTTTCTTGTTCTATAATCGGTGTAAAAGAAAATTTATCTTCCTTGCCAAGCATATAATCTATGATCAAATCATTTTGATCTTTCGATGCATTATCCCAAAGGTTATTCTCTTTCGTTTGCCAGCGAGCAAATGCTCTAATTGACTTTCTTCTTTTTTTTCCGCTAATCTTAAGATAGCTCCCTAAAATAATTTCACTAACGTGTCTTATATTTTTTTGGTTCTGCTTATCTCTTCGTTTTTTATTAATTTGATTTTTATAAGATTTATTTTTGAAATAAGAAATAACAAATATTGCTATAATCAAAATAGCAATTACCGTAATAATAACTGTTTTCATATTTTAATGTTTTTAAAACATTAACACTTTTTTTAGATAAGTCAAACTTTAAGGATTTCCGTAACAACCAGTGCCGGTGAAGGATCCTGCATCAGTAGATGAATTACCGCTATTACCAACACAGTGAAAAGTGTTTTGGTTATTTAGCGCTCCCATTATGGAGTATGTTTGAGCAGAGCTAACAGAATTTCCAGCGTAGAATTTATAAATTGCGCCACTCCAGCTGGATCCATCAGTAACTATTTTGGTACAAATAGCTCTTGCTTGTGTTGCATAGTTGCCACCAAATGATGAGCTACAAGCAGTTTGAGGGAACCAAGCTCCAGGTTGAAGATTTGCATAGCTACCAGTGTCGTTAAATTCTAAAGCTAATAAATTTTGAAATTCTTTCATTGATTGTTTTATAGCCGCATCTTTTCCTTTTGCTCTAGCGCTATTTAAGCTTGCTAAAACAACAGCAGCCAATATGCCGATAACTCCAACAACAACAAGTAGCTCAATAAGCGTAAAACCTTTTATATAGTTTATTTTGCTTTTCATTGTATCTTTATTATAACTTAAGCAATAGATTAAATAAACAAGTTCAAAGTGCTATAATCTATAATATGAAAAAAAGATATATTTTGACTTTTTTAATAATAATTTTTGGTTTATTGTTCTGGGCTTTAACAAAAGGCATTTCAAATGCACCTGTTAACAATAACCCAAACACATCTTTGGAGCCTGATAAATCGCCAGCACAAAAAGAAGGAAAGATAATAGTTACTTCGCCATTAATCGAAGAGGCTGTTTCTTCTCCTATAAGTATTAAGGGTAGGGCAGTAGGAAATTGGTTTTTTGAAGCTAGTGCGCCAGTAGATGTTGTGAACTGGGATGGGCTTATCATTGGGCAGGGCTATGTTACGGTAGATGAAGGTTATAACTGGATGACTACAGACATGGTGCCATTTTCTGGTGTTGTTTCTTATGATGCTAGCCAGCTCGGGCCTTACAACTATGGTTGGATAATAATGAAAAAAGACAATCCAAGTAGCGAACCACAGTTTGACGATGCCTTAGAATTTAAGGTATTCTTCCAGTAATGAAAAACCACAAAAAAGACATAATAATTCTTTTACTTTGCTTAGCAGTTTTGTTTCTTTTGGCTTCGGTTGGTTTTAAGACTAGTGATCCGGAGCCAGAGCCAACTATTGCCGAGCTTCAAGTAGGTCCTTGGCCATCTGCCAAAATAGATGATGTTGCTGTTTCTGAAAAAACTGAACACTATGATATAAATGCTGTTTATCCAAAAACAAATAGTGACACAATAACAACATATTTTAAAAATTATGTTGAAAATCAAATAGCTACCTTTAAGGATGATACTAGTTGGGTTAATGATATAGAAAGTTCAAGCGAGACTTCTTTAACCTTGGATATAAAATATGATTTTGTTGATAGTAAAAATGTTCAAAACTATATCTTTAGCGTAGCTTCATATACTGGTGGAGCTCACGGTTTACAAGTACGGAAGACTTTTTCTTTTAATAAAGAAGGGCAGCTTTTAACTTTATCAAATTTATTTTTTAATGAGTTAAATGATCTAAAGACTTTTTCAGATCTAGTTAAGAAAGAACTTTTAAAAAGAAGCGATGTTAACTCAGATTGGTTAGAAGATGGAGCTGGCCCAAAAGAAGAAAATTATCAATCATTTGTTGTAACAGACAATGGAATAACTGTACTTTTTGATCCTTACCAAGTTGCAGCCTATGCTTCTGGAAACATAGATATAAGTATTCCTACTAGTAGTTTTAGCAAGATAGCCAACCCTGATATTTTCTTTACGCAGTAGTTTCTTCTATTGATTTGTCTATAAGTAACGGCTCAATATCTGCACCTTCACCTGAAATACGCAAAACATCTTTGTCTATCTTTTTGAATTCTTTTCCAGAATTGCTGTAGTGATTTACAACAGTGTTTAGCGAGCTACCCATTTTGTTGTGGTATTCCTCATATGCTTTTAAATGCTTTCCAAGTTCTCCAACTTTTTTAACTATATCTTTTGCGTTTTCTTCTATCTGCAAAGAACGAAGACCTTGAAGCACTGTTTGAAGATATGCCAAGAAAGAAGTAGGAGAAACAATGATAACTTTTTTATTAAAGGCGTATTCTACTAAGTCTTGAGTGTTGACCTTAATGGTTCCAACTTCGGCTATAAGTAAATCATAGTAAATAGACTCATGGGGAATAAACATAAATGCAAAATCGAGTGTGTCTTCGTCTTCTCTTATATATTTTGAAGTTTCATCTATTCTTTTTTTGATATCTTTTTTAAACTCCGAAATAAATGGTTCTGGGTCTTTGCCGTCTTTGTGTGCCTCAATAATACGGTTATAGTTCTCAAGAGAGAACTTTGAGTCTATAGGTATTATCTTTTTACCGACAAAAACTACTGCGTCTACTATTTCGCCATTTTTAAATTGATATTGAGTTTGAAATGTTTTAGGTGGCAAAACCTTTGAAAGTATTGTCTCAAGATAGTATTCGCCGAGTATTGTTCCTCTTTGTTTTGGATTTTTCAAAATATCTTGGAGTTGGTTTAAACTCTCAGCAAAACTCAAGACTTGTTTATTTCCCTCGTCTAGTCTTGTTAATTTTTCTGTAATGTCAGAGATTATTTTATTTGATTGGGTGCTTTGGAAGCGCATGTTCTCAGTGATGGATTTTTCACTATCACCGAGTTTTTGATCAACAGTCCTTTGCAAATCACTCATTTGTTGTAGTAGTAAAGAAAAAGCGTTTTGATCGTTTTGAGGAGATTTTTTCTTTGATAATAATATATAGGCAAAAAGACCGCCGATAAAAACTCCGATAGCGCTATAGATAAGTTGCATAGTATTATTTTATCACAAAGGCGGTTTTATTTTCCTAGATATTTTTGTAGGGTAAATATCCAATCATCTTCTCCTATAGGATTTTTCAGTTTTTCTGTCAGAAGCCAGGAAAGGTAACCAGGATCTATTTTGGCAACCTCTTCAACTCGCATACCTTTGTGTTTTCCAAATGTAAATTCTCTTATGAAAGCTGGTTCTTTGGTTATAGTAAGCATTTTTTCTAAAGCATCTTTCTCGTTTAAACCATTAGAACTAATTTTGTTTAACAGATATTCAAAAAGCTTTTCGAGCACTATGACATCGGCCAGAGCATCATGGGCGCCAACATCAAGCTCCATATCAAGAGCGTATCGTAAATATTGAAGCTTGTAGTTAGTAAAATCTATATCTGTATCTATCTCTCTTATCGTTTTATATGTGCAAATAACATTTGTTGGATGAATGTCTTCGTGAGATAACATAGCTACATCAAAAGCACTGTTGTGTGCCACAACTATAGTATTTTCATTTTCAAATATATCTTTTATCTCAGAATATCTAGGGTGGTCTTTAAAATTAGGCTTATCATTAACCATTTTGTTAGAAATATGGTGGACTGCACTAGACTCAAACGGTATCGGAAATGGAGGCTTGAAAAGCTCATTTATTACAGGAGTAGAGTCTCCTCGTTCTTTAACAGCTAGTTGTACTATTCGGTCTTCTGGGGTGTTGCCGGTAGTCTCGGTATCAAAAAATAGTATTCTCATGAAGACATTGTAACATGGTATAATTTGGGTATATGACACTTCAAGAACAAATTCGAGAAAAGTTAAAAGAGGCTATGAAAGACAAAGATCAAACGGCTCTTGATACGCTCCGAGCAGTTTTGGCAGGTTGTACAAATGAGTTGGTGGCTATAGGTAAAACACCCCAAGATTCACTTGATGATGCTGGAGTACAGAAGGTTATTGGTAGACTTGTTAAACAAAGAAAAGATTCTATAGATCAATTTACATCTGCCGGCAGAGCTGATCTAGTAGCAGGGGAACAAGCTCAACTCTATATACTTGAAGAATTTATGCCTGATCAAATGTCAGAAGAGAAAATTCGCGCTATTGCTGTTGCAAAACAAACAGAGCTTGGACATATGGATAAATCAAAGATAGGTGTTCTTATCGGTGCTGTTATGAAAGAAGTAGGAAGCACTGCAGATGGTGCTGTTGTCAAAAAGGTTGTTGAGTCTTTATTTTAAATATATAATTTAATTATGATATTACTTCGTTGGTTTATAACAGTACTTGCAATATTTTCTCTGCCATACTTTGTCTCTGGTATTGGTGTAAATAGTATTTTGACCGCTGTTGTTGTTTCTGCTTGTTTGGTGTTCTTAAATATGGTTGTAAAGCCTGTCATTACCATACTTACACTTCCTCTAAATATCTTAACTCTTGGACTTTTTTCTCTCGTTATTAACGGAGCTTTCTTTTGGTTTATCGCTAGTATTATCTCAGGTTTTTCTATTAGTTCCTTCAAAGCTGCGATAATAGGAGCTTTTGTTATCTCTGTTATCAACTGGGTTGTAAACAAGTTTGTAGATCATGATTAATAAAGAAGTTATTACTGTAGTAACTCACAGTGGGGCTTTTCATGCTGACGATGTTTTTGCTTGCGCTACACTCGCTTTAGTTTTTAATGATAAAAAAATTGAATTTATTCGCTCAAGGGAAAAAGAAATAATAGAAAAAGCAGATATAGTTGTAGATGTGGGCAAGATATACGATCCTACCATAAATCGTTTTGATCATCATCAAACCCTTGGAGCAGGAGAAAGAGAAAATAAAATTCCTTACGCTTCTTTTGGTTTGGTTTGGAAACATTATGGTAGGTTAATTTGTCCAAATGACGAGGTTTTTAATGTTGTAGACAAGGAACTAGTATCGCCTATTGATTCTTTAGATAATGGATTTGATTTAAATCCTTATAATAAAAATGTTCCTTCAGCAACTATTTCTTTTTTAATAGGAATTTTTACTGCTTCTTGGAGTGAAGATTTTGAAAAAGTAAATAATAATAACTTTTTAAAAATGCTAGAGTGGTCAAAAGAAATACTTTTAAGAGAGATATTTAAGACCAATGAAACTATATTAGCTAAAGAGAAAGTTATAGAAGCTTATAATAAAGCAGAAGATAAGAGAATAATTATTCTTGATAAAACTTATCCGGCGCAAGAAATACTTCGTGATTTTCCGGAACCTCTTTTCATTGTCAGACTTCTTCAGGATGGGAAGTGGGGAATTAAAACAATTTCTAAAGATCCCCAAGGTTTTATAAACAAAAAAGACCTTCCGGCACCTTGGGCAGGCTTAGATGGCGAGGAATTGCAAAAAGTATCAGGAGTTAAAGATGCTGTATTTTGCCATAAGAATCTTTTTATTGGAGCAGCAGAGTCTAAAGAAGGGGCTTTGGAAATGGCTCGTCTTGCGGTAGAGTACTAAAACTTATGGCATTTTTGGATGAAATTACAATACAAGCAACAGCAGGCAAGGGCGGTAACGGTATCGTTTCTTGGAGGCGTGAAAAATTCATAGCCAAAGGTGGCCCAAATGGAGGAGACGGTGGTCGTGGCGGAAATGTCTATATAAAGGCTATTAGAAGCTTGCGAGTACTTGATCAGTATCGAGCTAAGAAAGAATTTTTTGCCGAAAATGGTGAAGCTGGTGGAAGTAGATCATTCAAAGGTGCGAATGGGGAAGATTTATATATAGAGTTTCCGATAGGTTCAAAGATAACAAATAAGTCTAGTGACCAAGAATATGAACTGACACAAGAAGGTCAAGAGATATTGATACTAAGAGGCGGAGCAGGTGGTTATGGAAATGAACATTTTAAAAGTTCTACAAACCAAACTCCAAAAGAAGCTACTCCTGGTAAAGAAGGAGAATTTGCCGAGCTTCATATAGAGGTTTCTCTTATTGCTGATGTTGGTCTTGTTGGTTTTCCGAATGCAGGCAAGAGTAGCCTTTTAAATACACTAACAAATGCACAAGCCAAAGTGGGAGCTTATCCTTTCACAACTATTGATCCGAATTTAGGGGATTTGTACGGATATATTATTGCTGATATCCCAGGGCTTATAGAGGGAGCTAGTGGCGGTAAGGGCTTAGGTTATACATTTTTGCGTCACATAACAAAGACAAAAATAATTCTTCACCTTATTTCTTTTGAGCAAGAAGATATGATGGGTGCTTATAAAACTATAAGAAAAGAACTCGAAGATTATGGTCATGGGTTGTCAGAAAAGACAGAGGTGATACTTCTAACTAAAACAGATATGACAAATCCTGAAACTATAAAAAAATCCAAAGAAGAATTTGAAAAATTAGGTAAAAAAGTTTTTGATATAACACTCTTTGATGATAAGGCTATCAAGAGTTTTTCTGACGAATTAATACATTTTTTGAAAAATAAAGAATAGAAAAAGCCCCGAACAACATTCGGGGCAATCTTTTTAGTTAAGCACTTTGGTTTAATTTTGATTTTTAGTAATTTTTAAAATAAGTCTTTCTTTCGGGGACTGAACAATTTCTCCCTGTTCGTTTTCAAAAGTAGAAGAACTTTTGAAAAAAGAAATCTTTGTTTTTAAAAATTTACTACAGTTGTTTACTAGGTCCGTAATCTCAGAAAAATTTTTATTAAATCTTTTTTGTTGAGAGTAGGCCCTTTGGGTAGCTTCAGAAGGATCTTTTTGAGTGCAAGCCATGGTTTGTAAGTTTGTATTAGAGTATACAGGTTTTTTAGTTTTTGTCAACCATTTTTGTCTAAATACACAATTACTGTATACTTTCTCTTATGTCAAAGACTTATTACCCTGTTATTGGGCTTGAAATACATGCTGAACTCTCTACTGTCAGCAAGATGTTTTGTGGTTGCAAAAACGACCCAGACGAGGAGAAACAAAATACAAATATTTGTCCTATTTGTATGGGGCATCCTGGGACTCTTCCTGTTCCAAACAAAAAAGCCATAGAAAATGTTATCAAGGTTGGCTTGGCATTGGGCTCAAATATTGCTAACTTCACAGAGTTTGATAGAAAAAATTATTTTTATCCGGATATCCCAAAAGGTTATCAGATATCTCAATACAAATATCCAATAGTTACAAGCGGAGCATTAAATGGGTTTGCTATTACTCGTATTCACCTAGAAGAAGATACAGGACTTTCAAAGCACGACAGAGGAGACTTCACTTTGGTTGACTATAATCGTGCTGGGGTGCCACTTATGGAAATGGTGACAGAACCTGTTATTCATAGCGCCAAAGACGCAGCAAACTTTGCTCGTGAGCTTCAGTTATTATTACGAACTCTTGGAGTATCAAACGCAAACATGGAAAAAGGGGAAATGCGCGTCGAGCCAAATATCTCTATTTCAGATGATCCAAATAAATTTGGTACAAAAGTAGAGGTTAAAAACCTAAACTCATTTAAAAGTGTTGAAAAAGCCATTGAATACGAACTCTCTCGTATGCAAGCTTTGTACGAAGCCGGTAGGCAAGATGAGATAGTTCAAGAGACTCGCGGTTGGGATGAAAATAAACAGACAACTTTTTCTCAGCGATCAAAAGAAAATGCAAATGACTATCGATATTTTCCAGACCCTGATATCCCAAAGTTTATGCTAAATGAAATGTTCGATATGAATGACCTAAAGTCATCTTTGCCTGAGCTTCCTTGGCAAAAAAGAGATAGATATAAAAAAGATCTTGGTTTAGGTGAAGAGTCAGAAGTATTTGTTCAGGATTTTGAACTTTCAAAATATTTTGAAACAGTAGTTAGAAATCTTGTTTCTACTGACCAAATAAAAACTGCTTCAAACTATATAGTCTCTGACATGCTTGGTATTTTGAAAAAAGATACAAGTGCAAAAATGCCTTCACCAGAGAATTTCTCTATTCTTATAAATATGATTTCAGACGGCGAGATAACTTCTCGTGGGGCAAAAGACATACTCTCTATAATGATGAAAGAAGATCAAGACCCTAAAACACTGGCTGAAAAAGAAGGGCTGTTGCAACAAAATGATGAAGAGTCGCTTAAAAAAATAGTAGAAAAAATCATATCAGAGCAAACTTCTCTTGTTGAGCAATATAGATCAGGAAAAGAATCCGTGATACAAGCCCTTGTTGGAGTGATGATGAAAGAGACCAAGGGTAGTGCTAATCCGCAAATAGCTTTAAAAATCTTCAAAGAAGAACTTTCTAAATAATTTGCTATAATTATCGAATGAGTACAAAGATAAAAGTAGCCATAAATGGCTTTGGTAGAATCGGTCGAGCATTTTTAAAAATAGCTTGGGAAAGACCAGAAATAGAAATAGTAGCAGTAAATGATTTAGGTTCTTTAGAAAGTCTGTCTTATCTACTTCGTCATGATACAGTTTATCGATCCTGGAGCCATGATGTTAAAACAGAAGGATCTGATTTAGTTATTGATGGTAAGAAGATAAAATTTATTTCAGAAAAAGATACTGCAAATCTCCCTTGGAAAGATTTAGATATAGATGTAGTTGTAGAATCCACTGGACTTTTTACTGCGTTTGAAAAAGCGAAATTTCATCTTGATCAAGGTGCTAAAAAGGTTGTTATCTCAGCTCCAAGTAAGGGAGACGGATCATTTCCTGGAGAAACAATCCTCCTTGGTGTAAACGAAGAAAAATTTGGCACTTGTGATATAACAAGTAATGCTTCTTGCACCACAAATGCTTCGAGTCCTTTGATTGCGATACTTCATGAAGCTTTTGGTATAGAAAAAGCTATTCTTAATACCGTTCATGGTTATACCGCTTCACAAGCTCTTGTTGATGGACCTAGTAAAAAAGATTTGAGAGAAGGAAGAGCAGCAGCTCAAAATATTGTCCCTTCTTCTACAGGAGCGGCTATTGCAGTGACGAAAGCTTTTCCAGAACTTGAAGGACTATTTGATGGTATATCTATCAGAGTACCAGTACCGGCAGGTTCTATAGTTGATGTCACATTTATTTCTAAAAAAGATACTACTGCAGAGGAAGTTAATGAAGTTTTGAAAAAAGCTTCACAAGAAGCAAGATGGAAAAATATATTTGATGTTACTGAAGACCATCTTGTTTCAAGCGATATACTAGGTAACAGTCATGCCTCTATAGCAGATCTAGAAATGACTCGTGTTGTTGGTGGCAATCTCATTAAGGTTATGGGATGGTATGATAATGAAATGGGGTACACATATACGCTGGTAGACCATGTTATAAAAACAGCAAGTACTATTAACAAATAATTTAATTTTAAAAATATGAAAACATTCTTAATTCTTCTTATAATCTTAGTAGCAGGATATTTTGTTTGGAAGACAATTCAAACAAAACCAGATGAAAGTGTTCCAAACGCTGTAGTGACTGATGTAAGCTCTGATGAAAATGCAAATTTTCAAGGTGATGTAGCAGCTACTATGCCAGCCGGGCAACAAGTAGATAATCAAAATGTAACCATCTCTTTCAAAGGCTTTGGTCCTGGAAAAGAACACAATGGTAATTTCTCTGATATAAAATCTAGCTTGTCTTTCGATGCAGCAGACTCTTTAACTGGTAGTGTTATTGTTGGGATGGATAGCCTGAAAACAGATACTGATGCTGTGACAAAACATTTAAAAACAGGTGACTTTTTTGATGTATCAAAATATCCAACAGCAACATTTGTTCTAGAGAGTATTAACGGTACTAGTGCTTCAGGAAATTTTACTATTCACGGAGTAACAAAAAAGGTTTCTTTCCCAGTTTCTTTTTCAGATTCGACAAAATCTTACACAGCAAAGTTTAATATAGATATGAAAGAATTTGGTATTGATCAGACTTTTGCAAATGAAGTAGTTGAAGTTTCTGTTGTTGTACCATTAAAATAAATCATGAAAATACACTTAGCTACAGATCATGCCGGTTTTGAGCTTAAAGAATCTTTAAAAGCTTATTTACTAGCTCATAATTATGAGGTTTTTGATCATGGCAACATCAAGTTAGATGAAAACGATGATTATCCAGATTTTATAACACCTTGCGCACACGCTGTTTCTATCTCAGAAAGTGACAAAGCTGTTATCTTTGGAGGCTCTGGTGAAGGGGAAGCTATGTGTGCAAATCGTATACCTGGAGCTAGGGCTGTAGTTTACTACGGTGGGAACAAAGATATTTTGAAATTCTCTAGAGAACACAATGATGCCAATATTTTATCTATTGGCGCTAGATTTATGACAGGAGAAGAAGTAAACGAAGCTGTTAATATTTGGTTAAACACAGAATTCTCAGGAGAAGAAAGACATATTAGAAGGTTAGGAAAGTTTTAAAATGATAGAAATTATTCCAGCGGTATTACCACAAACATATAAAGAAATACAAGACTCTGTAGACGCTGTTCATTCTATAGCGCCAACTATACAACTTGATTTTTGTGATGGTAAATATGTAAACAATAAAACTTGGTGGTTTAACGGCAAAGATATTTTCAAAAAAGATTCTATTTTAAAAGAAGAAGAAGGCTTGCCATACTGGGATAGTACTAACTATGAATTTGATCTCATGATCTCAGATCCACTTTCTCAAATAGACACATTTATTGCTCTTGGTCCCTCAAAAATAATTTTTCACAAAAAAACAGTATCTGTAGAGTCTTTGGTCTCATATTTTGAATCATTACCTGAAGCCGTTAGGCAAACTATTTCTTTCGGTATTGCTATCGGTGTAGACGAAGACCCAAAAGAGATAGCTCCACTTATACCATATCTGCGTAGAGTTCAATGCATGGGAATAGAGCATTTAGGTTTGCAAGGGCAGGCTTTCACAGACAAAGTTATACCTTTAGTAAAAGAAGTCTATGATTTATACGGAGGAAGTATTCGAGTAAGTGTTGATGGCGGAGTGGGTGCTGACAATATTTTTGCACTTGTTGAAGCTGGTGCCCGAAGACTTGTTGTTGGTTCAAAGGTATTTCAAAGTGAGGATCCACACGGTACAATAAAGATGTTACAAGATATTGCGAATTCATAAATATTTTTAATGAAAGCATTTGGTACATACACAACTAGAGAGCTTGCACTTAAAGCAAATGAAATAAGAGAAAGTATTATCTCAATGTTGCTTAGCGCTGGTTCAGGGCACACCGCAGGACCTCTTGGTATGGCTGATGTTTTTACAGCGCTTTATTTTGACTTACTTCGTCATGATCCCAAGAAACCAGATTGGGCAGACCGAGATAGACTAGTACTTTCAAACGGTCATATAAATCCAGTTCTTTATGCGACTATGGCTCACGCTGGTTATTTTGATATTGAGGAACTCCAAAGTCTTCGCAAGTTTGGAAGTCGGCTTCAGGGTCATCCACACAGAGAGTTTCTTCCAATGCTTGAAAATTCTTCTGGTCCACTTGGTTCAGGATTGTCTCAGGCTGTAGGTATGGCTCTGGCAGAAAGGATAGATAATGGCATTACAAGTGATAAATATTTTTATTGTCTACTCGGAGACGGAGAACTAAATGAGGGTAATAACTGGGAAGCCATAATGCTTGCTGGTAAAGAAAAATTAAGAAACTTGATAGCAATAGTAGATAGAAACAACATTCAAATAGATGGCTACACTGAAGATGTCATGCCTCTAGACTCTCTCGTTGCTAAATGGGAAGCCTTTAACTGGCATGTTCAGGAAATAGATGGGCACAATATTGAAGCTATAATTGATGCGGTTCACAAAGCCAAAGCAGTATTTGAAAAACCATCAGTTATAATCGCTCGAACAATTCCAGGAAAAGGTGTAAGAGAGTTTGAAAGAAAGTTTGAGTGGCACGGAAAGGCGCCAAACAAAGAAGAGGCAAGTATGGCCCTAAAAGAATTGCGAACATTAAACGGTAAGATTAAGAGTGAGCATAACTAAAATGTTTTTATTTATTGGAATAATAGGCTTAATATTAGTTTCGCTTGGTCTTCTTGTAAAATCAAGAAAGTTAAGAGACACGCTTTCATTTTTAGGAGGTGCATGTTTACTTGTTTACAGTATTTATAAAAAAGATACTATATTTATAATACTTCAATCTTTTTATGTTTTTATAACAATATTTGATTATTTAAGGCAAAAATAATATGGAATTAAAAGTTGGACAAATTTGGAGACACTATAAGGGGAAGCATTATAAGATGTTGGTTTTTTGTAAGCATTCAGAAACAGGAGAAGAGTTGGTGGTATATCAAAGACAAGAAGATGGTAATACTTATGCTCGCCCAATTGATTTATTTTTTAAAGATGTAGAATGGGAGGGTAAAATAGTTCCCAGATTTATATTTGTGCGTGATAATTAAATTATGTTAAATCCTGAATTAAAATTAAATAATAAAATTTTTAATGATGATGTAGAGCAGGTACCTATCCGTAAAGGTTTCGGTGAAGGTTTGGCTTTGGCGGGGGAGAAAAATAAAAATATTGTGGCTTTGTCTGCAGATCTAACAGAATCTACTAAGATGCATTTCTTCAAAGACAAATTCCCTGAGAGATTCGTTGAGATAGGCGTTGCAGAACAAAATCTAGCCACTGTTGCTTCTGGCATGAGCGCCATGGGGAAGTATCCGTTTTTTTCTTCTTATGCCATGTTCTCACCAGGGAGAAATTGGGAGCAGATCCGAACTACTATTTGCTATAACGACAGACCCGCTGTTGTTGTTGGTTCTCATGCAGGAGTATCTGTAGGTCCAGATGGTGGAACTCACCAAGCTATAGAAGACATAGCTTTGATGCGAGTTATCCCTCGTATGAGCGTTATTTCGCCTTGTGATGCACTCCAGGCTAAGAAAGCAACTCTTGCATTAGGAGAAAGTCCAAAAATCTCATATTTAAGACTTGCTCGGGAAAAGACTCCTATTATTACTACAGAAGATACGCCATTTGAATTTGGAAAGGGGCAAATATTTTTCCGACCAGAGGGTATTGCTCATGTTGCCATAATCGCAACAGGAGGACTTGTTGCCAACGCTCTTCGTGTAGCCAAAGATTTAGAAAAGAAACATATCAAAGTTATTGTAGTAAATATTCATACTATAAAACCACTTGATGAAGATTTGATAATAAAAGTTGCCAAAGAAACAAAAGCTATAGTCACAGTAGAAGAGCATCAGATAGCAGGAGGCTTGGGAAGTGCTGTAGCTGAGTGCTTAGCCAAAAATAATCCAACACCTATAGAATTCATAGGAGTAAAAGACGAATTTGGTCAATCAGGAACACCGCTAGAACTAATCGAGCATTACGGTATGGGACGCGACGCTATAACTTCTGCGGTTTTGAAGGTGATAGATAGGAAGAATAATACAAAATAAAATACATATTGTTTTAAAGTCGTGTATTTGTCTGAAGACAAATCACTGCTACTTGGATCAGTCATCCTGCGTAACACTTTAAAACAATATGTATTTTATTTTACTAACTAAATTAACTTTGGTTTGTATTCTTCTGGAGCGTTTTTGATATATTCTTCTAGTTTTTCCATACTAAGCAGACCTTTTTGCGCGCCAACATATTGAACAACACTCATAGAGTTGATAGGTCCCCAAATAAGAGCTTCTTGTATTGATTTACCCATAAGGATGGCAGTAGCTACGGTTGAAGAAAAAGCGTCTCCTGCACCAGTTCTTTCAAACGGTGTTTGAGGATAAACAGGCATGAACCAAACTTCGTTTCCATCAGAAGCATAAGCGCCTTTGATACCATCAGTTATAAAGACAGTTTTTAGTCCAAGAGCATGTAATGAGCTAGCCAAAGATTTTATATCTGATTCTTTAGAGTCTAGTATTCTTTGTGCTTCTTCAACATTACAGAAAAATATATCTGCTCTAGAATAAATATTTTTTAGTCTCTCGGTACCCATTTTCATTTGAAATGTTCCAGGTTGGAATACTAGTTTTGTATCAGGATTTTTTATCAAATAGTCTGATATTTGATCATGATATTCTTCAGTCCCTTCACCCAAAGAAGATAAATAAATCATTTTTGGAGGAATCATATCGCCCGGAAAAGAAGCAGGGAAGTGAGCATGCTTTACCAAAATAGTTCGGTCTACATCATACCAAAGCACATAGTGATAGTTTGTAGGTATACCTTCGTGTACTCCCATATATTTTGTACTGACATTATTTTTTTGTAGTTCAGATAGGCAGTTATCTCCGTGGATGTCTTTTCCAACATTTGCTATCAATGCGCTCTTTACTCCTAATCTAGAAGCAGATACAGCAGCATTAGCGCTATTTCCAACAGCTCGCACCTCTTCTACTGATTCATAAGGAACTTTATCACCAAAACTAAGAGATATTCTGCAGTTGTGATCATCTATGTCACAGCTAACTCTTGCGTCTTTGATTTTTATAAAAGCATCGGTAACAACGTCACCGATAGCCAAAAAGTCTATTTGTTCATTTTCCATAAGAAGATTATAACATAGCGATTTTTTCTTTGTGATACAATTCTTATATGCAAAAATCGCTAAGAGCTTATATAAATGAAGCAAGGAAAGAGAAAAGAGCTATTGGCCATTTTAATGTTTCAAATCTAGATGCAGTGCACGCTATAGTAGAGGCGGCTGAAGAATTAAATGTTCCTATTATTTTAGGAGCCACAGAGGGAGAGGAAGGATATATTGGAACTCAAGTATTGGCAGGTATTGTTAGTGTTTTAAAGCAAACTGCAAAAGTACCAGTTTTTTTAAACGCCGACCACCATTATTCTTTTGAATCAGTCAAAAAATCAATAGACGCCGGCTTTGATATGGCTATTATTGATTTGGTCAAACTTCCAATAGAAGAGAATATAAAAATAACAAAACAGTGCGTAGATTATGCGCGTAAAATCTCAAAAGAATTTGGTAGAGATATTTTGATAGAAGCAGAGCTTGGATTTATAGGCTCATCTTCGAAACTTTTAGATGGTGTTCCAGAAGGAGTAGGAAAGGAAACTATGACCAAATCAGAAGATGCAAAATATTTTGTAGAAAATACAGGCATCGACCTACTAGCTCCTTCCGTCGGCAATATTCACGGTATGGTTAAAAGTGGTGAACCAGCTCTTCATCCAGAGAGGGTTGGACAAATTTATCAAGAAGCAAATATTCCACTTGTTCTTCATGGAGCTTCTGGAAATACAGATCAAGATATCAGGGCGTGTATCGATAGAGGTGTAGCTATAGTTCATATCAATACAGAGATAAGAGTAGCTTATAAAGACGCCTTGATTGATAGCTTAACAGTAGAGAACAAAGATGAAATAGCGCCATATAAATATCTACCAATGGCTAAAGACGCTATAAAAAGAGTAGTTATTGAAAAGCTAAAAGTATTTAATAATAAATAATTTATGAATATAGATAAAATAAAAGAAAACTTTAAGGGAGATATTCATTTTGAAAAAGATATACTTTTAAATTATTCCCACGATGCTTCACTTTTTGAGGTTGTTCCTAGTTTGGTAGTTTTTCCAAAGGATGCCAATGATATAAAGAGTCTGGTTAAATATGTCAGTGGCCAAAAGCCAAGCGATGAAAGTATTTCTATAACAGCCAGGTCTGCAGGTACCGATATGTCAGGTGGCCCACTAAACGAGTCTATTATTTTAGATACTACTCGGTATTTAAACAAAATAATTTCTATAGATGATGAAAAAGGTATTGTTGAGCCTGGAGTATTTTATCGAGATTTTGAAAAAGAAACTCTAAAGATAAATAAAATGATGCCAGCATATACTGCGTCAAAAACTATATGCGCTATTGGAGGTATGGTTAGTAATAATAGTGGCGGAGAAAAAACTATCAAATACGGCAAAGTAGAAAGATATCTCAAAAGACAAAAAATGGTTTTCTCTGATGGAAATATATATGAAATAAAGCCTTTGAATAAATCACAACTTGAACAAAAAATATCCCAAAATGATTTTGAAGGAAATGTGTATAAAAAACTTTTCGCTCTTATAAACGAAAATTACGAAGAGATACAAAAAGCTAAACCACAAGTCTCAAAAAATTCTGCTGGTTACTATCTTTGGAATGTTTGGGATAAAGAAAAAGAAATATTTGATTTAAATAAACTTCTAGTTGGAGCTCAAGGTACACTTGGTATAACAGTTGAAGCTGAACTTGGACTTGTTCCGGTTCCTAAGCATTCCAAAATGGTTGTTATCTATATGAACAAGTTAGACAGACTCGGAGAGGTTGTCGATACTGTCATGGATTATGAGCCGGAGAGCTTCGAATCTTTTGATGACTATAGTATGAAGCTTGCGATCAGGTTTATTAAAGACTTTTTCAAAAGGCTTGGTTTTTGGGGTGCTATAAAACTTGGTATTAGTTTTATACCGGATATGCTTTTGATACTTCGAGGCGGGTTACCGAAGCTGATACTAATGGTAGAAGTCACAGGAGACGATGAACAAGAGCTAATTAAAAAAGCAGAAACTATCAAAGAAGCAGTCAAAAAATATAAGTTCCAAACAAAAATTGCAAAAACAAATAGAGAAATAGAAAAGTATTGGACTGTTAGAAGAGAAAGTTTTGCACTTCTTCGCAACCATGCAAAAGGCAAAAGAACGGCTCCTTTTATAGATGACATCGTAGTAAGTCCTCACGACATGCCAGTATTTTTGCCTCGTTTACAAGAAATACTTTCTCACTACAAGCTCGACTATACTATTGCTGGGCATGCTGGAAATGGAAACTTTCACATTATTCCTCTTATGGATTTAGAAAATCCATTTTCTTCAGAAATAATTTTAGATTTATCAGAAAAAGTTTACTCACTAGTTCGAGAATTTAAAGGCTCTATCACAGCAGAGCATAATGACGGCATCATCAGAACGCCATATCTGTCTTATATGTTCTCACCAAAGATGCTTGAACTTTTCCAGAAAACCAAAGATATATTTGATCCACAAAACATCTTCAACCCTGGCAAAAAAGTCGGCGGATCATTTAAATATATTACCGACCATGTCATCAGAAATCATGACAAAGAACATAGTTCGTAAAAAATCCATTATAAATTTATTTAAAAATAGATTTTTTAAATATCTTATATATCCTTTTGTCAGACTATATTGGAAAATTTTTAATCCAAAAACTGAAGGATCAAGAGCTATTATTTTGTTTGAAAACAAAATTCTTCTTGTTAAAAATATTAATCTACCTTACTGGACTATTCCAGGAGGAGGTATTAATAAGAATGAAACACCAGAGCAATGTTTATACAGAGAATTAAAAGAAGAGCTGGGTATAAAAGTTAATTCTGTAGAATATCAATTAGGTCAATACAAATCTTCCATAGAAGGCAAAAGAGATAAGATATTTATATTTGTGGTTAGATTAACATCTCCAGATTTTGTAAAACAATGGGAATTAGATGATGCTAAATGGTTTCTATTAAGTCAATTACCAGAAAATATAAGTCAGGCAGTTTTAAGAAGGTTAACTGAATATAAAAATGATTTAAGGGATTTACAGACAACTTGGTAGTTGCATTTTTGGACTTTTGCCGTATAATGAAGCCCTATGTTAATACTAAAAGCAACTAAAAGAACAGATGAGAAGATAGCTGATATTCGTGACCAAGGATTGGTCCCAGCTGTGTTTTATGGCTTTAAAAAGGAATCTACTTCTATATCTGTGCCATCTATAGAATTTATCAAGCTCTTTAGAGAAGCAGGGGAAACTACTGCTATATCTTTGGATGTAGAAGGAGAAAAGATTCCTTGTCTTGTACACGATCTTCAAAAGGATCCTGTAACAGGTGCGCCTATGCACATAGACTTTTTGGTTGTTGATATGAATAAAGAAACAGAAGTTTCTGTTCCTATTGAATTTACTGGACTAGCAGAAGCTGAAAAAGCCGGTCTTGGTATTGTTGTTAAAGTTATGCACGAACTTGAAGTTAAAGCGCTTCCTGCTGACTTGCCACACTCTATAGAAGTTGACCTGACTCCACTTGTAGAACTTCATCAGTCTATTCATGCAAAAGATATTGTTTTACCAAAAGGCGTTTCTCTTATCACAGAACCTGAAGAAATAATTGCTTCTGTATCTGCATTCTCAGAAGAGAAAGAAGAAGCTCCAGTTCTTGATGTTGATTCTATTGAAGTAGAAAAGAAAGGTAAGAAAGAAGAAGAATCAGAATCATCTGAATAATAACTACTCTATATAAACACTCTTAGGTCAAGAGTCTAAGATGTAATGATTTGTTATAATAAAAGTCTTACTTAATATGCGTAGACTTTTTATTTTAATATTAATTTTCTTTATAAGTATTCCTTTCGGTATTTCTTATATTGATTTCACACCAGAGATAAGCTCTGTTTTTGCTCAAGTTACCGACGCCGAAGAACGGGCAAGGCTTGAAGCTGAGCTAAAAGTATTAGAGCAAGAAATAAAGGAAAAAGAAGCTATTTTAAAACAGCAACAACAGCAAACAGGGACACTTAAAAAAGATGTTTCTCTTCTTACCTCTCAAATAAACACTGCCAGGCTCAAAATTCAAGCTAAAACTATAGCTATTAACAAGCTTGGCCAAGAAATAAACCAAAAAGCTAAAACTATTACTGATCTTGAATCAGAGATAGATAGAGAGAGAAATTCTCTAACTCAGCTCATAAAAAGAACAAATGAGATAGACCAAAAAGGTCCGGCTTATTTACTTCTTAGCTCAGATAGTGTTTCTGATTTTTATAAAGACTTGGATGATTTTCTATCTATCAAAAGATCTCTTTATGCGTCAGTAAATAAGATTAAACAAGTTAAGTCTTTAAATGAAAACCAAAAAGAACAACTGTTGGCAAAAAAAGAAGACGAACTTGATGCAAAAAACTCTCTAGACTATCAAAAGAAAGTTGTAGAAAAATCTGAAGCAGAGAAAAAATCCCTTCTTAAAATAAGTCAAAATAAAGAAAGCGAATATCAGGCTGTTTTGGCAGAAAGACAAAAAAGGGTTACAGAAATAAGAAACAAACTCTTTAGTTTTGCTGGAGGTGCTACTAAGGCTATTCCATTTGCTGATGCTTATGAATATGCAGAAAGAGCTTCTGCTAAAACCGGTGTTAGAACAGCTTTCATTTTGGCTATTTTGACTCAAGAATCAAACCTAGGTAAAAATGTTGGTACTTGTAACAGAGCAGGTGATCCGCCGTCTAAGAGCTGGATTAACATAATGAAGCCAAGTAGAGATATAGAGCCATTTAAACGCATTACATCAGCTCTAGGACTAGACCCTGATACAACACCAGTTTCTTGTCCTATTGCTGGAGGAGGTTATGGTGGAGCTATGGGTCCTGCCCAATTTATCCCTTCTACCTGGGAGACTGTTGCTGATGAGGTCGCTTCTGACTTAGGTGTTTCTATTGCAAATCCATGGAGAGCACAAGACGCTATTATGGCCTCAGCGGTTTATTTGAAAAGAAGAGGTGCTGTAGGTTCTGAGTCAAACGAAAGAAATGCCGCATGTCGATACTACTCAGGAAGAGCTTGTGATGGTAAAAAACCAGCCAATAGTTTCTACGGTAATAATGTTATGGCTATTGCCAGAAGTGTACAGGCAGATATTGACTATTTGGTTCAATATGGTGTTTCTAGAAGATAATAAGCAAAAATCATAAACACTTGAAAAAAATCCTGGCTATGCTAGAATGATTGCCTATGAAAAAGGATACACATCCAAAAAACTTTAGAGAAGTAGTTTTCTTCGACAATTCGTCTGAGGCACAATTTATCATTGGTTCTACAGTAGAAACCACAGAAACTACAAAAGTAGGAGGTAAGGAATACCCACTTTACCGAGTAGAAATTTCAAGTGCTTCGCACCCATTTTTCACTGGAACAGAAAAAGTTATAGACACTGCTGGACGAGTTGATAAGTTCAACAAACGAAGAGCTGCAAGTGCAAAAAAGAAATAAATAAAAACCCTAGCGTCTTGTTTGTACTCTAGGGTTTTTATTTATGGTAAATTGCTAAGTAATTATTATGGTAGATATCGAATCCCTAAAAAATAATCCAAAAACTCAATTCCTCGCATCTCAATACGAGTCTCTTTTGGCACAAGAATCAGAGTTAGAGACATTATTACAAAGTGATAGCTCTTTGGCCTCTATGATAGAGGAAGAAAGATCGGCTATTTCTATACAAAAAAAAGCATTAGAAGAACAGTTCGATGCTATTGCTAAGAGTGAAAAGGAAGAGGAGGAATTCCCAAACGAAATTATTTTAGAAGTTCGAGCTGGAGCTGGGGGAGATGAGGCGTCTATCTTTGCAACAGAGCTTGTTTCTATGTATGAAAGATTTGCAAGTAGTAAAGGTTGGAGTACAAAATTTTTAGACTCTTATACTTTGGAGATAAAAGGAAAAGATGTTTACAGAATACTTAGATTTGAAACAGGTGTGCACCGAGTTCAGCGAATACCAGCAACAGAAAAAAATGGACGAATACATACTTCCACTGCTTCTGTTGCTATTTTACCAATTCGCAAAAAAGTGAGCTTTGAAATAAATCCGGCAGACTTGGATATGGAGTATTCTCGAAGCGGGGGAGCAGGAGGGCAAAATGTAAACAAAGTTGAAACAGCAGTTAGGCTTATTCATAAACCAACAGGTATAGATGTGCGTAGTACTAGCGAAAGAAGTCAGCTAGCAAACAGAGAAAAAGCACTGCAAATATTAACAGCTAAACTCCAACAAATAAAAGAAGAGGAAGAAGCCAAAAAATATTCAGGAGACAGAAAGGCTCAAATAGGAACAGCTGATAGAAGTGAAAAAATTCGTACTTATAACTTTCCTCAAGACAGGGTCACCGATCATCGTATTCGTCAAAATTTTTCAAATATTGAAGGCATAATGCTTGGGAAAATAGACAAGATTGTTGACGCGCTTCAAAGTGGTGAACTAGGAGAGGGTGACTCGGAAGACTAATATTTATTAATTATTGCAATATGTTTTGTTTCCTGCGGATGCCTACGCAGAGTCCTCGGGGCACAAAGTATATTGCAATAATTTACTGAAGTTTTAAGGTTGAAAAAGATTGAAAATTTGGTATAGTAAATCGCACATGCGTGTATAGTTCAGTGGTAGAACGCTGTCCTGATAAGACAGAGGTCCTTGGTCCGATTCCAAGTACACGCACATATGAATCTTTCTGTTGTCGCAACTCCAATAGGGAATTTGAAAGATATTTCTCTCCGGGCCAAAGAGGTCTTGGAACAGGCGACTTTGATAGTAGCAGAGGACACTAGAACTAGCGGGCAATTACTTAAATTGCTTGAAATTGGGGGTCAGAAAGAATTTGTTTCTAGTCACGCCCAAAGCTCAGAAAGTGCCCTAAAAAAGACCTTAGAACGCTGTTCCGAGCATGAATATATAGCCTTAGTTACTGATGCCGGAACTCCTGCTATATCTGACCCGGGAAGCTTTTTTGTATCTGAATTCCGCAGACTTTACCCTGATGCATCTATAGTTTCTGTGCCAGGAGCATCTGCGTTGATATCTGCTTTGTCAGTTTGTGGATACTCTTGCAATCATTTTGAATTTTTAGGATTTATCCCTCATAAAAAAGGAAGACAAACATTATTTTTGAAAATTAAAGATACAAAACATACAATAGTTTTTTATGAATCACCTCACCGAATAATTAAAACACTAGAGGAGTTAAACAAAACTATAGAAAATAGGGAGGTTTTTATTGGTAGAGAAATGACTAAAATGTTTGAAGAATATAAATGGGGTTCTCCAAAAGAGCATTTAGATTATTATCAAAATAACCCTAGTAAATTGAAAGGTGAGTTTGTTTGTGTTGTTTCTCCTATATAACTACCAAGTTAGCTCTGATTTTGTTACAATGTTATTTATGAACGGTAAAATTAAACTATTGTTATTTATAGGACTCTTGGTTGCATTGCTCCCAGTTATGAGTTTTCCAAGAAATATAAAAAATACAATACTCTTTGTTTTAGGTATAGGCCTTATTTTGTTAGCATTTGGTATTAAGAGAGGCGTTAAAACGCTTAGGCTCAAACTAAAAAGATTAGAAGGACAACAAGGCACAATGATTGGTTAATATGCAACCCACAACAAATCACATAAAAAAAGGTTTTAATATTTTTATAGGGCTACTTTGTCTTATAGGCTTTTTCTTGTTTGGTGTTTATGTTGGTTTTGAAAATAGACCAGCTTCCCAGAAAGTAGTGGGATTAATAAATAAAGATGCCCCAGAGGAATTATCTACAAACACAGACTTTGAACCTTTTTGGAAAGCTTGGCAACTTGTAAAGGAAAAATATCCTGAGGCTAGCAAAACAGACAATCAAGACCATGTATACGGAGCGATAAAAGGTATGCTTGCTTCTTTCGGGGATCCTTACACTACATTTTTTACACCAGAAGAAAGTAAGGCTTTCGAAAGCGAGATTTCGGGTGAGTTCGGTGGCGTAGGTATAGAAATGGGTCAAAAAGATGGCTTATTGACCGTTGTTGCTCCTCTTAAAGACACTCCAGCATTTAGAGCAGGGATTTTGTCAGGAGACAAGATAGTTAAAATAGACGGAACAGATAGTACTAGTATTAGTATCGACAAAGCTATTTCTATGATAAGAGGAGAGCCTGGAACAACGGTCACTTTATCTATTGTTAGGGAAGGTTTATCACAAATCAAAGACATAAAAATAACCAGAGCAAAAATATCTATTCCTACTATCGACACAGAAAAACATCCAGAAAATGGAGTCTTCGTTATAAAGCTTTATAGCTTTTCTGCTCAGTCGCCAGAATTATTTAGAGGCGCGCTTAATGAATTTGTGAATTCTGGTTATACAAATCTAGTTCTTGATTTGAGAAATAATCCAGGCGGATATTTAGACGCAGCAGTTTCTATGGCAGGATGGTTCCTACCAGAAGGGAAGGTAGTAGTTAAAGAAATAGGTAAAACAGATAAAGATGTAACGCTTCACAAAAGTAGAGGCCCAGGTATTTTTAATGGCAAAATAAAAATGGTAGTTTTGGTTAACAAAGGCTCAGCATCTGCCTCAGAGATTTTGGCCGGAGCCCTGAGCGAACACGGTGTAGCCACACTTATGGGAACTCAAACATTTGGTAAAGGTTCAGTTCAAGAACTAATGAAATTAACAAGAGATACTTCTATAAAAATAACTATCGCAAAGTGGTACACTCCAAACGGTATTTCCATTTCAGATAGTGGGCTTACTCCAAATATAAAATTAGATCCAAACCAAGATGAAAACAAAGATGTTCAGTTAGAAAAAGCTATAAATTTCTTTAAATAAATATGAAGGTAATTTTAACAAAATCAGTACCAAAAGTAGGGAAAACAGGGGATGTTGTAGAGGTTAGCGATGGTTATGCTACCAACTCGCTCTTTCCAAATAAACTAGCAATACTTGCAACTCCAAAAAACTTAGAATCTTTAAAACGCAAAAAACAGTCTGATTCTGACTTCAAAGCTTTTCAGAATGAACTTTTAGAAAAGGCAATACAAGCTTTACCAGATACAACTCTAGAAATAAAAGCCAAAGCCAATGATCAAGGCCACCTTTTCTCAAAAGTAGATGAAACAACTATAGTCGAAGAACTTCTTAAACACCGTATAAGTATTTCTAAAAAAAATATCGTATTAGAGAAACCGATAAAAAATATTGGATCTTATAGTGTTCTAATAAAAGAAGGGGATTATAAGACCACTATATCAATCAAAGTAGAAGGTGAATATAATAAAAACCCTTGCATTTAACAAGGGTTTTTATTATTTAGTTATTATATTAGCTGTTTTTTTAGTACTAGTAGTTCCATCAAAGTTAAGCTTTCTTTTATTAGAGAATTTTACTACTCCTTCCTTTAGAGCAAACAAAGTATGATCTTTACCGATACCTACATTTGTACCTGCAAGTATTTTTGTTCCTCTCTGGCGCACAATAATAGCTCCAGCTGTAGCCTTCCCGCCATCATATATTTTAGTTCCAAGATACTGTGGATTTGAATCTTTTAAGTTTTTCGATGCTGCTCCTTGCTTTTTATGTGCCATATTTTCTTAAGAAATAATATTAATTTAGAGCTAAAATATATCTCAAATATACCTTTCTGTCAATAAAATACTAATATTTCTCAATATACCCTTTTTTTGTCAATTTTAACTAATTAAATCAAGGGTTTTTAAGGTATAATAAGCATAATTGTGACTCAGTTTATAAAAGAACATTATTTATGGTTTTTTCTTTCATTCCTGGCTATTGTAGTAGGACTTTCCTTTTATTTGGGTTATCAAGAGGGAAGAGAGAACACTATAAGTAATAAAGATAAGGATATAGTTTTTTCTTGCCCAAATACTATTTTAGAAAAACAAAAAATTTCTTTTATTCCAGAAAATACTCAGCTATTATTGCAAGCTGGTGACAGTCTAAATACACCGGCTATCTCGCCAGGAGAGGAGGGTAATACTGAAGAAGTAAAAGGTATGTTTGTGGGTTCAAAAAATGGTACCAAATACTATACCCCAGGATGTTCTGGTACAAATAGAATAAAACCAGAAAATTATATTTGGTTCCAAAGTGTCGAAGATGCTAATCTACAAGGATACAGTAAAGGATCATGTTAAAAAGAATTTTAATTATTTTAATATTTTTTATAGGAGTACCATTTTTATGGATTGCTTCAGAAAAAGCAGGAGGGCCAAGAAATAGCTTAAGTGTTTTATCTAGCAAGTTCTCAGTTAAACAAACTATAGGATTTAATATAGATGCAGTAGATATTATAGAGCTTACAAATAAAGAAAGAGTGCTAAATGGACTTTCTCCTTTTTCAGTAAATATTAATCTTAATGATTCAGCAGAATTAAAAGTTGACGATATGATAGCTCTTCAATATTTTGAGCACCAATCTCCAAGTGGGGAAGGTGTTTCTGACCTAGCAACTAAAGTAGGTTATGAATATGTAATTATAGGAGAGAATTTAGCACTAGGAACATTTAGAAGTTCAGAAGAGATAGTACAAGCCTGGATGGATAGTCCTGGACATAGAGCAAATATTTTAAATAAAAATTATCAAGAGATTGGTGTCTCAGTAAAAAAAGGATTGTACAAAGAAGAAGAAGTTTGGTTTGCTGTCCAACATTTTGGTACCAATAAATCTGTTTGTCCTAAAATAGAGTCGTCACTTAAACAAGAAATCAATTCGATTAATGCCAGTCTTAAAGAAGAGGAGAGGGAAATAAATACCTTGAAAAAAATATTAGAAGAACCAGGAGCTTCAAACAATATAAATTACAACGAAAGTATAAAACTCTTTAATAAAAAAGTTGTTGACTATAACAATAAATTAAATATCTCTAAACAAAAAATTAATTTTTATAATTCTCAAGTAAAAGAGTTCAATAATTGTATTGCCACATTTCAGTGATTTGTACACTAGGGAGTACAGGCCTAAAAATTATATTAGTGTCGCACAATATATCTTTACGGTAATGTATACAGAGTAAAAATACCCTTTATTTTTAAAGCTTAAATCCTAGCCATGTTTATAGTCGTTAATCATTGAGACAAATTAGACCCTTAAGCACTCAAATGAAAAACCCTCTGTTTCTACGGAGGGTTTATTATTTAGTATCTATTGTAGCAATATTGACCTGTCGTCACACTGTAAGTTATTCCAACACCACAACCGTATTGATCTACATAAACCCCATTACTGTAGTATCCACCATTGTTGTAGTTATAATTATAGTTGTACCCATAATTATTGTAGTTGTTATAGCCATAACAAGGCATTCCTGTAGTAACACTGTAATTAGAACCTACCTTACATCCATAAGAATCATAAACATTATTATTGTTGTAGTAATAAGTATCAGTTGTTGTTTCTGGATAAGAGTAAGTGTAAGTAGTATAGCTTGTTGTTTGAGGCACTGTTTGAGTTGTTACTACAGTGTCTGTAGCACTTGTTCTAAAAGCTGTTACTGGATAATTTGTATTTAGGTATGGAGAATAGTTTGAATCTGAGCTACCAAAAAATGCTGTTGCTCCTAAGTTTCTGTTAGAGAAACCAGATGGGCTGTCCGGGTATAAAGGCACTATCATTAGGGCTATAATAGCCCCAATTATTATCATGGCTGTCAGGATTGTTCTGTTGGTTATGTCTTTCATATAACGACATATTACTCTAAAAAAGTAATATTTCTCCCCTGCTACTTAATAAGCAATATATCTATATATTTGTCAAATTTAATTAAAAAACATCAAATTGGAGCTCTAGTGGAGCATGATCAGAAACCACATCAGGCAAGGCCTTAAACCCTTCTACAAGTATCTCAGACGATACAAATGCATAATCTGCGTGTTTATCATTTCCTTTATATAGTTCTGTCCTAGTCGTAAGGATATTGTACTTAGTTATAAGGTTTGTGAAATTTTGTTCAAGCATTTTTATACTTTGTGTCTCTGGTAAGAGATTAAAGTCTCCTACTAATATTTTTGGTATATTCCCTGTTTTCTCAATAAATTCAACTATTGCTTTTGATTGTTCTATTGTGTTTTCTGTATCAAGCTTACCTTTTGGATTCCAATGGCCGTGAACATTCATTACAATAAAATCTTTCCTATCTTTTTTAATGTGTACCCATTGCATTTTTCTATTATGATCACCATTTTCACCCTCTGGCTCATAAGAAGGATTTTCATATAGCATTATTTCCCCACTAGCGACAACTTCCATACCTTTTTTTAAAAATATAGCTATTCCATAAACATTCTCTATAACAGGACAAAAGTAGACATTAAAATCTACTAATATTTCTGTTATTTCTTTTAATATATGCCTGTTTCTACCTTTTTCGTCTATACTATATTCCTCATCGAGATCATTAAATATCTCCTGGAAACAAAATATATCAGTAAAATCCCTGTGATCTTTAATAAATTTATCAAAAGGTTCTTTTTCTCTCCCGGCCCAAGTATTAAGTGTTATTAGCTTCATATACTCTATTATAGCCTATCAATTTCATATACAATATAGCTATAAGTATGAATAAAAAACATATATCAAATGCAGTAGTTTTAGTACTTTTTATATTTTGTGTATTTTTATTACTAAAAAGTGATAAAACCATTCCTCAAGAAATTAAGATACCGGAAATAGTTCCAGAAGTTTTAAAGCCTGAAATAAAACCAATTAGCTATCTTAGTGTTGTGCTTGATTCGGAAAACCCTAAGGAGCAATTAAATTCTTTGGTTGAAGATAAGAATCTAGATGCTGTTTTATCTCTAAACAGAATAGATAAAAATCATATCAAAAAAGATATGACATTAGTCTACCCAGATAGATATGACGATTTATTTTCATTATCTTCTTTTCCTAGAAGTATTGAAGAATTAAAAGCTGTTCCTAAAATGATGATTATTTCTCAAGAAATACAAGAATTTGGGGCTTATGAGTACGGTAAACTTGTCCGGTTCGGAGGATTAAGTAGTGGTAAAAAGTCTACTCCCACAAAAAATGGATTATTTCATGCCAACTGGAAAGGTAAAGAAGTAGTCAGTACTTCAAATGATGAGTGGATACTAAAATGGAATGTAAATATCGATAACTTCGATGGTATAGGAATTCATGAGTATGAGCTACCTGGATACCCAGCATCACATTCATGTGTCAGACTTTCATCTTCAGATGCTAGATGGTTTTATGATTGGGTAGAACAGTGGAAACTCTCAAAAGAGGATAAAATAATCTCACAAGGAGCACCGGTGCTTATCTTTGGTCAGTATGACTATGAAGATACTGCACCTTGGAAGCTTTTGGTAGAAGATCCGTATACTATGACTTTGAGCGAAGAAGATATTTCGAAAGAGCTTACTAAATACAACTTTGATTTGACACTTTCTGAATAAATAGTATTCTAAAAGAAAAAGCTTATGAAAAAGTTTATTGAAAAATATGGCTTTTTTATAGTAGCCATACTTATTGCAATTATAATTTACCGTAAAGTAAATAGTGAAAAAGACCATATAACCTATGGTCTTTTAATATTTTCTTACTACACCTTTCACTACTCCTGTTATCTCTAGAGAATTTTCCGGGTATATGTTTTTGAAGTTTTTATTTGCTGGTTCCAAATAAATCTTTCCTGATTTATCTTTCTTAAAATACTTCATAGTATGTTCGCCATCCACCATAGCTATGACTATATCTCCTTCTCTGGCTGTATTTGTTTTTTCTACTATAACCATATCACCTGGCTCTATATGCGCTTCTATCATTGACTCACCATCTACTTCTAGGATGTATGTTTCTCTTTTTTTACTTATCAATAAATCATTTAGATTTATAGATTCACTTTGTGCATCTACTGATGAAGGTAGACCTGCTTTTACCAGTCCACCAACTGGTATGTCATTAAATAAAGCAGTAGGCAAAAGTCTCCCTAAATGATCCTTGTCTACAATTCCAGCATCAAACATTTTTTGAACCAATCTATAAACTGCATTTTTAGATTTGAAGCCAAAGATCTCCATCATTTCGCTATAGCTTGGCATTCGCTTTTCTTCTCGATAAAAAGTCTTTAATTGTTCTGTAGGTTCGTTTGAATACATGATTTATTAAAAGACTTTTTGAAGAAAAAAATGTCTGAAAAGACTAGGTGTTCTTTGGTTCTTCAAAAAAATTCTTTTTGAGTAATCTTTAAGGCTTATATCATGTATTGTAACACTTCTATTTATTTGTACTTGTATAGAATTAAGTCTTTCTAGATTGTTTAAAATAGCTTGTTTAAATTGCGGGCTTTTTGTCATATTAAAAACTCATACTTGCTAATCTTCCAAACAAACCTCGACCCTCCATCGCTCTTAATTGTCTTAGTAACATTTTGTGCTTTTTAGATTCTGTCACATACGATTGACCTTTTACTATCATCATATCTATTTTGCGATTTAGTTGTGCCAGCTCTCTTTGTAAACTTTTTTGATATTGTGTTGTTGTCATATTACCCTCATTTATATAACTATCTTTTATATTTTTATTATATGTGAACAATCGTTCACATGCAAGAAAAAAGCTGGGGATAACTTTTAAAATAAAAAAGCCCTTATTTAAAAGGGCTTAAAATGGTAAATCTTTTGGTAATTCATTTAGTTCAACATCTGGGTAGGGATCGTATTCTTTTTCGTGTTCAAAAATAACATGTTGTCCAGATGTATTCCATCCATAACCATCAAGCAGGCTGTTAGGTTCATCTGTTATTTTCTCATCAGTTCTTATTGTCATTCGTATATTACGATAACAATCAAAAACAATAACACCCTCCCCTTCTTCTGTGTCAGAAATAATTACTTTTGTTGGATCAGGTAATCTTTTTTCTCCTTCTTTAAAGAAAATTCTGGTTGGACCCTTGAATTTAGTTCTAGTTGGATGAAAACTCACAATAACACCAGCAACCCATTTTCTAGGTGTGTCAATTTTGGGCCAAACATTACACTTGACTCTATCACCAATTTTAAATGAACGTCCAAAGTACTCTAAAGTCTTAGGTATTTCAGGCATAATTAAGGTATTTTTCTTGATACTACTTTCTCAGTCTTTCTATGTCAATGTCGCCAATTTGTCCGCAGGACAGTCCTGCGGACAGTAATAAAAAAAAGACTGGAAGTTCCAGTCTTTTGTGTTGTTTTCAGGAAGGGTTAGTCTTTTTTATTATCTTTTCTTCTCAGATACTCTTCATAAGCTTTTTGAGCAATGTGGTCATCGTAATATGTTGTACCATTAAACAGATCATAAAGCTCATAGTCACTTATTGTATCCATGAAGTACTCAATTAATAATGTGGCCCATAAGGATCTTATTTGTCTTTCTGAATGAAAATCAATTAAAAATTTAGTCTTATCCAATGCTTTTTTTATCGAGGCCTCAGTTAGTAATTTTGCTGAAGCTAAAAGCAGTTGTTTGAGGTAAAACTTTAAGTGCCAGGACAATCGAAGGCTACTTTCTACATCTTTGCTTTCATCCTCAAAAAGCAAAATGATCTCCTCTGAACTTAAACAAATCAATGTTTCTTTTCGAGGCATCCAATTTTCCTGGAAGTCTTTTATTATTTTTTGGAACAGAGTTTCTTGAGTAGCTAGATCTAGCCCCGTAGTAAATCCCATAATATTTATTTTAAAGGTTTAAGAATTTTTATTATATTACAATATTATAAAAATATTGTCAAATATTTTATTTCAATATTTCTTCTAACAATTCTGGAAATTCTTTTGTCCCTAAATCTCCTTCAGTAAAGTGACCTTTGTCTGAGAATTCATGGTAAATACCATTTGGTAAATTCTCTTTTATTATCTCTGCTGATTTAACACAAACTTCGTCATCATCAGTGCTGTAAAATACAACTAGTTCTGTTCTATTAGTTAGATTTTTATCTATTTCAAAATCAAAAAATCCTGTATCGAGTTCATGTGGTTCTGGGTCTATCCAGGGAGCTACGAGAATAATTTTCTTTGAGTGAAGTTCTGGATGTTCAGAGAAATATCGGACCAAAAATCCTCCTCCACAAGAGTGCCCTACAAGAATAGTCTCATTAGAGATCTTCATTTGCTCAAATACTTCACAGTGATCTTTATATATAGGATTATAAGGATGAGGCATTTCCAGGGCTTGAGAAAGAATTTCTTTTATTGCTAGTTTTTTCTGTATCCAAGGGAGCCAATGTTTATTTGAAGAAGAAGGCTTCACATCAGAAAAATATTCTTCTTTATCTGGCATTCCGTGAATTATTATTACTTGGTTCATAATTTAAATAATTTTGTCCATTAAAACAAAAGTATGACCACCTATATGGTTTGAAAGTTCAGTACGAATAGCATACCCATGTTTTAAATAAAAATCTTTAGCTTTCCAATCTTTCCCTGTCTCAAGCCAGAGCTTATGAATACCTTTATCTTTCGCTAAATTTTCAGCTTCTTGTAAAAGTTGTGATCCTATACCTTGTCCTTTTTTATCTGGGTCAACCATAAGGGGTTCTATTTGCCCTACCCCGCTATCACAAACCACTGTAATATATCCAATAATTTTTTCGTCTTCTTCAGTAACTAAAGTAAATTTGTCATTAAAAAACTTTGGCATATTTTCACCATAGTGTTCTTTATCTGCCAAAGGCCAAGCTTTTGATTTAAAAACTTCTAATTTATCAAAATCAGACTGTTCAAATTTTGTGATTTTCATAACTAATCATTTTTAGGTTTTAAAAGTGGGAACAGTTGAGTTTCGCGGAGGGGTTTGTCGACAAGGAAAGCAAAGAGTCGCTCGCCAAAGCCAAAACCACAAGTCGGTGGCATGCCGTGCTCTAGCATCTCTACGAATTCCCATTCTGGCATCATAGCTTCTTCATCACCCTCTTCAATGAGTTTTTGTTGAAGTTCAAAACGAGCTCTTTGATCTATAGGATCATTAAGTTCTGAAAAGCCGTTTCCTACTTCACTTCCTGCTAGCATGACTTGAAAGCGTTCTGTTACTCTTGGGTCATCAACACAAGACTTAGCTAACGGTGAGACAAGTTTAGGAATGCGCACCAAAAATGCTGGACCCGAGATAGATTTGCGACAATATTTCCAAAGAGTATCTGTTAATCTTTCTCTGTTTTCTCCTGTGTACTTAACGCCAAGCTCATCAAGCTTAGCTTTCATGTCAGCGTCGGTTGCTTCCAAAACATTGATACCAGTTTGTTTTTCTACTTCTTCTACATAATCTATACGCTTCCAAGTATCATTTAGATCAAAAGTGTGGCCACGAGTTGTGAACTCAGTTTTTCCAAACACATCTACCGCAAGCTTTTTATAAAGTCTCTCTACTAAATTCATACCCATTTCATAATCAGCATATGCCCAGTAAAATTCCATGTTTGTGAATTCTTGCAAGTGATCAGGGCTAGAGCCTTCATTTCTATAGACACGACCTATTTCAAAAGTCTTGGCAAAGCCTGCCGCCATGAGACGCTTTTGCCAGAGTTCTCCTACAGAGATACGCATAAAGACATCTATATCAAAGTCATTGTGACGAGTCTTAAAAGGATTTGCTTCAGCCCCGCCTGTTGTTACTTCGATAGTTGGTGTTTCTACTTCCAAGAAACCAGACTCTTTCATGAAGTTTCTAGTTACTTCCCAAAACTGCGCTTTTTTATAAAAGAGATCTTGAAGCTCAAGGTCTGTAAGTATATCTAGGTATCGCTTACGATATCTTTCATCCGCATCTGTAATGCCATGCCATTTCTCTGGAAGCGGAAGCAAACTCTTGGTCAGCATTTTCCAATTTGAAACAAATAAAGCTTGTTCACCTCTTTGTGTTTTATAAGCGATACCTGTGGCCTCAACAAAGTCACCAACATCTGTAGTATCTACCCAAAGTTTATAAACTTCTCCATCCATCTCATCGCTCTTTAAGAAAAGCTGAGTCTTAGAAGTACCATCAAAAATATCAGAGAAAGCCAGTGCTCCTTGCCCGCGCTGGCTCATAACGCGACCTGCAATAGTTACTCGTTCTTTAGATTCTGCCAAGCTCTCAAAGTGTGTTTTAAATTCTAAAATAGTGTGTGTACGCTCACTTTTGGCTGGATATGTATCAAAGCCTTTCTCCTCGAGAATTTGTTTCTTTTTGAGCCGCTCGTCTCTGAGCTCTTCCAGCGAAGCCATATATAAAGACTATTTTACCTTAAAAAAGACAATAAAAAAAGCATGTTCAAAAATTCTAAACACGCTTTGTATGAAATAATACTTATTTATCTATTTGAATATCAGTAAACAACTTCCCTCCTTGGTTAAAAGCTGATCTTTCATCCGAAATCCTTAGTGCTACCACTGTACCGGCTCTACCGGTGGTGATATCAAAGTAATGTTCTTCTTTCATATCTTTGTTAAAAACATCGTTTGTATAGGTAATGGTGGCGAAAATTCTTTCTTTACCGTCACCCTTTTTTGCCTGTGAGATAATTTCTTCCCTTGTTTTCTTAAAGTCTACGGTTATACCCGAAACAACTATGTGATTAACACCGGCTACCGATACTGAGGTTATGTTTGCTTTCATTTCTATTTGTTTTAATTGGTTTACCAGAATCTTCCGCCAGTTGGCGGATAGAAACTCTGGAAAACCAACTAAAACATTCAAAGAACTATGATTATATCATAGCATATTTTATACCTATTGTCAATATAAAGAATCTATGATAATCTTTCTCTATGCATTATTTATGTATACAAATCAATAAGCACCAAGTTTGGTCAGGAGCAACTATGTTCCCTACTTTTTCTCGTGGTCCGGTATTTGTATAAATAAGTAATTAATTCTAAGTCTTATATAACAACCGGCTCATGAAGAGTCGGTTGTTCTTTTATTATTTAATCTTTAAATTTAAAAATTATGAAAAAGGAAAAAACAGTTATTTTTCTTGAAGGAAAAAGACTTTACTTACGCCCAGTTGATCTTTCTGATCTGGAAGAATTTCAAAGATTTGCAAATGACCCAGATGTCAGGCAATACCTTTTGAATGTACTACCTATTTCAAAAATGCATGAAGAAAATTGGATCAAAAAAACAATGGAAAGAAATCCAAATGATGTAACTTTTGCTGTTGTTCTAAAAAAGGATAATAAACTCCTTGGCTGTATGAGTTTAGGTGATATTGATTATATAAATGGATTTGCTACTACTGGAAGCATGCTTGGTGCCAAAGAAGAATGGAATAAAGGCTATGCCCAAGAAGCGAAAATGCTTATCCTTGAATATGCTTTTCTAACACTTAACTTAAGGAAGGTTTGCAGTGCCGCATTTTATGAAAATAAAGGTAGTATAAAGCACAACCTCAAGTGTGGGTACAAAATTGAAGGTACTCTGAAAAGGCATTATTATCGCGATGGAAAATATCATGATCAGGTATTACTTTCAGTTTTCAAAAGAGATTGGTTAAGATTAAAAAAACAAAACTAGCAGAAATGCTAGTTTTTTTGTATTCTTTATATCTAATGAAAAAATATCTCTGGAAAATGTTCTTAGGTTTATATCTGGCTGTACTTTTCGTACATGTTTTTGAAATAGGCATATCTTGGACTTCTTTACTTTTTCTAGGTCTAGGATTTGTTGTAGCTATTATCTCCCACCGGACAAGTCATGTTATTAGTTTGCTTTTCTTGGTAGCTCACATGACTATCGAATCTATAGAGTATTCTTCTTTAGGATTTTCTTTTGGTCTAGCATTCTTGTTCTGGGTTTTGGTCCATATCGCTATGGATTATGTATTTCTTTGGGGTGAGGTCAAAAAACATTTTTATAATGTCCGCTATAAAATATTCTCTAGCATCGCACTAGGGCTTATCTGTATTTACTTTTTTGTGCCAAAGGTTGCAGGAGAAATATCAACAAGTCATTCTTCTATACTTGAGTTTATAGTTTTAGGAGGTGTTATGGGCTGTGTACTTTCGCACCTGTTGCCTCACAAACACGAACACTAAATCCCTTGCTTTTTGAGTTCCTCTATCAGATCTTTGGATTCTTTGGAAAGTTTTTCTGGGAGTTTGATATTTAGGTTTACTATAAAATTCCCTCTCTTAGATTTAGACACAGGAACACCTTTATCTTTGATTGTTACAGTACTACCTATTTTTGTACCAGCTGGTATAGATATCGGCATTGAACCATCTAGTGTCTCTACTGCATACTGAGCACCGAGTAATGCGTCGGTAAGCTTGATATCTAGGTTTGTATAAAGGTCTGCACCTTTTCTTAAAATAGTTTTGTGTGGAGTTACAGAGATATGTACATATAAGTCCCCAGAAGGTCCACCAGAGACCGCTTCACCCATACCAGAGAGTCTTAGTGTTTCGCCATTTTGAATACCTGCTGGAACAGCTATTTTGATAGTGCGAGTATCTTTGACTACCCCACTTCCATGACAAGTTTTACATGGATCTTTTGGAATCTTGCCTGTACCGTGACATTTAGTACATGTTTGATTTGTAGCAATAGAACCGAGGATTGTTCTTTGAACATTTCGTACTACTCCGTTTCCATTACATACACTACAAGTTTCTAGTTTTGTTCCAGGAGTTGCACCGTCCCCTTTACAAGTGTTGCAAGTAGAAGGTTTGGTTACTTTTATTTCTTTTTCAATTCCAAAAATAGAATCTTTAAAGTCTAATATTAGAGATGTTTGTAAATCATTTCCTCTAGGTTTGCGTGCTCTGCCACCGCCAAACATTCCACCGAACATATCTCCTAAATCAAATTCAAATCCACCTTGTCCACCAAAGTTTGAAAAATCAAAACCATCAAATCCAGCTCCACCTCCAAAACCTCCCATTTGTGGACCATCACTTCCGAACTGGTCATAACTAGATCTTTTTTGGTCATTAGAAAGAGTTTGATAAGCTTCATTTACTTCTTTGAACTTAGCTTCATCTCCACCTGATTTATCAGGGTGGTACTTGTGAGCCATTTTATGAAAGGCTTTTTTTATTTCATCTTTAGAGGCGTCTTTTGAAACACCTAAAATGCTGTAATAATCCTTACTCATATTCAACATTTTACCACATTTATGAGCAATTAAAAGACCTCCATTTCTGGAGGCTTTTAATTATCTGTGACGAAGGTTTACTGTTTTACCATCTGCCTTTCGTTTTTTCTTGGCCGCAATTTTTCTCTTCTTATTCATGGGAGAGATTGTACCATAAAACTATAAATAAGCTAGAAATGAATAAAGGGCACCAGGTCTTAAAGACCGGTACCCTTTAACTTACTAACCCATTAAATTCTGAATATAGGTTAGCATAACACTAATTTTTTGTCAAGTGCTACTCTTTGTTTTCTTCTGTGGACTCTGAAGCTTCAGCATCCTTAACTTCACCCTCTCCGCCGGCTGGCGGATGCTCTTCAGAAGACTGCCCAGGATTCGCTTTTTGAACTGCTTCCCCTATCTTTTGCATTTCTGTAGAGAGTTCTTGTATAGCAGTTTCTATAGCACCTTTGTCAGAACCATCTTTTGCATTTCTTAGAGATTTTATTTTCTCTTCTACAGAATTTTTGATATCTTCTGTTATTTGATCTTTGTGGTCTGTTAATGCTTTCTCAGCTGTGAAGATAGTAAGGTCTGCAGTGTTTTTTGTATCCACAAGTTCTTTTTTCTTTGCATCTTCATCAGCATGAAGTTCTGCATCTTTTTTCATCTTTTCAATATCCTCTTGTGATAGACCTGAAGAGGCTTCGATACGGATAGATTGTTCTTTGCCTGTAGCTTTGTCTTTTGCTTTAACAGCTAGGATACCGTTTGCATCAACATCAAAAGATACTTCAACTTGAGGAATACCTCTTGGGGCTGGAGCAATGCCTTCTAAGACAAATCTTCCAAGACTCTTGTTATCTCCTGCCATAGGTCGCTCTCCTTGAACAATATGAATCTCTACAGAAGTTTGGTTATCAGCTGCTGTTGAGAAAACTTGGCTCTTAGATGAAGGTATAGTTGTATTTCTATCAATTAGCTTTGTTGCAACACCTCCCATAGTTTCTATCCCTAAAGATAGCGGAATAACATCAAGGAGTAAGACATCTCTAACATCACCTTGTAAAACTCCACCTTGAACTGCAGCACCGAGCGCTACAACTTCATCTGGGTTGATAGATCTATTTGGTTCTTTACCAAAGAGTTTTTTAACTTCTTCAACAATCTTTGGCATACGAGTTTGTCCTCCAACCATGATGATTTCATTTATATCTCCAGCCTTAAATGGTGAAGCATCCATAGCTCTTTTTGTAATCTCAATAGAGCGATCTATAAATTCATCAGCTAATTCTTCAAGTTTTGCACGAGTTAGTTTTAAGAGTAAGTGTTGTGGTCCAGCATCAGTAGAAGTGATAAATGGAATGTTTATTTCAGTTTCAGTTGTTGTAGAGAGTTCAATCTTTGCTTTTTCTGCAGCTTCATCGAGTCGTTGTAGCGCTAGAGGGTCTTTTGAAACATCTACACCAGAAGACTTTTTAAACTCTTCAGCGATCCAGTTTATGATCTTTAGGTCAATATCTCGGCCTCCCATCAGTGAGTCTCCATCTGTAGATTTAACTTCAATAACATCTTCGGTAACTTCTAGAACTGAAACATCAAATGTTCCACCTCCAAAGTCATAAACAACAATTTTTTCATTTTTCTTGTTGTTAAACCCATAAGCAAGAGCCGCAGCTGTTGGTTCGTTGATGATGCGCTTTACATCTAGTCCAGCGATAGCCCCAGCGTCTTTAGTGGCTTTTCTCTGTGCATCATTAAAGTAAGCTGGTACTGTGATGATAGCTTCGGTAACTTTTTCACCAAGTTTGCTTTCAACATCTGTTTTGATTTTTTGTAAAATCATAGCTGAAACTTCTTCTGGTCTGTAATCTTTATCAGATAGTTTTACTAATGCTCCGCCATCAGAGCCTTTGGAAACTTTGAAAGGAGAAGTTTTGATAACTTTTTCCATACCATGGTCATCATATTTGTGACCCATAAAACGCTTGATACCGTAGATAGTATTTTGAGGATTTGTTACTGATTGTCTTTTAGCCAAAAGACCAACAAGTCTATCGCCATTTTTTCCAATAGCAACAATAGAAGGAGTAGTTCGAGATCCTTCAATATTTTCGACAATTTTTGGCTGACCACCTTCGATGATAGCAACAGCACTGTTTGTAGTTCCTAAGTCAATTCCAATTATTTTTCCCATATTTTTTAAAAAATTATTTTAATAATAAAGTATTTTCAGTAAAACAGCATATATTTCGCGACCGCAAAATACTTGTATATCTATAATATACCTGATACGATATTCTTATGTCAAATAAAAACTCATTTTCTAAGAAAATATTGAAGCTTTTGGCAGAAAAACCGGCTATTTCGGTGCCTGAAATAGTAGAAAGAGTAGACTCTAAAAAAGATAAAAAAACCTCTAAAACAGCCATTTCTCGCTCTTTAAAGGGTCTTACTGAGGCGGGTTTAGTTGAACAAAATTTCTCTGGTCAAAATCAATACGCAAGACTGACAAAAGAAGGCAAAAAGAAGTTAAACAGTCTTAAGCTAGACAACGACAATGGTTTAGTTAGTCCTTCTTGGGATGGTAAATGGCGAATAGTAATTTTGGACTTACCAGAATCTAGAAAAGATAAAAGAGAGTCACTAAGATACCTTCTAAAAAAAGCAGGTTTTGTGTGCCTCAAAAATAGTGTTTGGATCTCCCCTTTTCCTTATGAGCATCTTTTTACAAATATCAAAAAAGATTTTGAGCTAACTACAGAACTCATGGTTTTTGTTACTGACAACATAGACACTGAAACCAAAAAAGCATTTTTAGATCTGGTTAAATAAAATTAGCTTTACTTTTTTATTGTGTAAACAATAGCTCTTGCAGGTCTTAGTATTGATTCCCCAAGCATAAAGCCTTTTTGGTTTACTTTTGCTATGGTGTGGTCAAGCTTCTTGTCTTCTGTAACCTCCTCTCCTACGGCCTCATGTTTTAATGGATCAAATGCATCTCCTACTTCTCCAAATATTTTAAGCCCGTGTGACTCCAGCGTTCCCATAAGTTGGTTATAGATATACTCTACCCCTGTCCTCCAAGCAGGATCTACTTTCTCCCAAGCTTCTTTGTTGCTCATGGCCATTAGAAAACTATCTACTGTTGGAAGGAGCTCTTCGATAAAGCTCTCTTCTATCAAAGCACGAACTCTTTTGCGCTCTTCTTCAGAGGATTTTTGTAGATTTGCATAGTCTGCACGAGAGCGTTGCCAGCCATCTAGGTATTCTTGTTTTTCTTTTTGGAGTTCTTTAATCTTTTCTTTAAGTTCTTTTATTTTTTGATCACCAGAGAAAACCTGACCTTCTTCTGTAGTAGGTTCTATTTCTTCTTCAATAGTAATATCTTGTTCTTCGTCCATACGAGCTCATTATACTTATTTTTTGTAATAAAAAAAGAGTCTTTTATAACTCTTTTTTGGGTGGGAGTAATTGTTTATGATTAGATATTTTTTTACACCACCAACAATACTGTCTATGGTCTGTATTTTGTGGATTCTCAGGATATGGTTGGTATTTTATATTAGGAGTCTTACAATCTGTACATTTGTAGATTATTTTTACAGACTCCCTTTTTTCTGTATACCAGTTTACTGGAAGTCTACTTTTGTCCATAATTTTCTAAAGATTATACACAACAAGATAAATAAAAAAAGCTTCCAGAGGGAAGCTTTTTTCTAACGCTTACTCCACTGTGGAGCCTTACGAGCTTTCTTGAGACCGAATTTGCGTCTTTCTTTAACCCTAGGATCTCTTTTAAGATAACCTGCTTTTTTAAGAGGACTTTTGTTAGATTCTTCTTCCTTTACTAGTCCACGAGAAATACCGTGTCTTACAGCTTCTGCTTGAGAAGAGATACCTCCACCACTTACATGAACTGATATAGCATAGTGACCTTTGTTCTCTGTAGTTGCAAAAGCATCACTGATAACTTTTTGAAGTGCTGGTGTTGGGAAATAAGTAGCTAGGTCTTTCTCATTAATTTCAAAAGATTGCTTCGAAGCCGGTGTCATTCGAACACGCGCAGTTGATGTTTTTCTTCGGCCGATACTTTCTATATAATTTTTCTTTGTTTTTTCCATAAAATTTATTCTGTAACTATCAAGTGCTTCATAAGGGTATTTTGTAATTTGTTTTTTGGAAGCATTCCTTTAACAGCTTGTGTCAGTATTTCAGAGTAGCCCTTTTTACTAATAACATGAGCCATAGTGCTTTGTTTAAGACCACCTGGATAACCTGAGAAAGAGTTGTATGTTTTCTCAAGCATTTTGTTTTGGTTAGGGATTTTTATTTTTGAAGCATTTGTAAGTCGAACTGTAACACCTGGAGTAGCGTTGCGAACAAAGTCAGTATTATTTTTCCCCATCAAAAGAGCCGCTGCTTCTGTAGCTACTCTTCCTAGTGATTTATTTGTTGCATCTACTGTGTATTCCATAAATTTTATTTTACAAATTCTATTACTGCCATTTTACTAGCATCTCCTTTTCTTTGAACTATTTTTGTTATACGAGTGTATCCACCAGCTCTTTCTTTAAAGCTTGGAGCAACTTCTCCGATAAGTTTATCTACAACTTCTGTGTTGTTGTATAAAGAAGAAAGAAGAAGTCTTCGGTTTGATAAAGTTGGGTTTTTTGCTTTAGTCACCATCTTCTCTACTTTTGGTCGAAGTTCTTTAGCTTTTGCTTCAGTAGTTAAAATACTACCGTGTTCTATCAAAGAAGCAGCAAGACCCTTTAGAAGAGCGCTTCTTTCGTTCTTGCTTCGTCCAAATGTTCTGTTTGCGTTATGGTGTCTCATAAATGTTATTTAGTGGAAATAGCCTACCAGATTAATCCTTTAGTGACAAGTTAAACTGTGCCAAAATCTCTTTTATTTCAGAAATACCCTTATCCCCTATACCATCAATCTCTAGAAGGTCTTCTACTTTCTTTCTAGCAATACCTCCAACTGTTCTAATATTTGCAGCTGAAAGAGCGTTTAGTGTTCGAGTCGATAGGCCAATAGTATCAATACGATTTTTCAAAACATCAGTTACATCTTCACCAGAGTCATCATCTGAAGACATAGAAGGTGCTTTCTCTTCTGTCGTCATTGGTTTTTCAAAAGTCGCCTGCACTTCATCGATTATTTCTTGACTATTAACAGAAACGATAGCTGCTAGTTGTTCTATCATTGTAGATACTGACTTCTCTAGAGCTTCTCTAGGAGAAATAGTTCCATCTGTCTCTATAGTCATTCTTAGTCTGTTGAAGTTTGTTTTGTCGCCAACACGCATTTCTTCTACATCGTAGCTAACTCTTCTGATAGGAGAAAAAATAGCGTCAAGGAAGATAGTTCCTATTTCAGCTTTTTGTTTATGATGTTGGTCTTTAGAAACAAAACCCAAACCCTTTTCAATAGTTAGTTCAATGTCCAAAGAAGCTTTACCTGTTATTTCGCAGATATATTGCTCAGGATTCATAACTTCAACAAAAGAGTTTGATTTCATATCAGCAGCAGTTATAACTTTCGGTCCTTTTGCAGAAAGAGTTATTTTTTGTGCTTCATCTCCTGTTAAGTTAAAACGAATGTTTTTAAGATTTAGAAGGATAACGATAACATCTTCTTTTACACCATCGATTGTTGCGAATTCGTGACTTACACCATCGATTTTCACAGCTGTAACCGCTGCACCCATAAGTGAAGATAATATAATTCGTCTCAGTGAGTTTCCAAGGGTGTATCCGTATCCTGGTACAAGACCGTCTATCTCGTACACACCTTTAGATCCTTCTTCTAATACTGCTTTTGGTTTTGATGGAAGTATGATTGTTTGCTGACTCATAGAAATAAATAATACAATTATTTTGTAATTTGTGCAACTTTGTGTCCTATTTTATCGACTATAGAACTCAAGTACTGTTTCGAACTTGAGGAATTGTTCCTCGTTTTTTGGTTTAGCAACCACTTCAGCTGACATTTGATCTGGTTTTAACTTTAGCCAGTTCGGTATGATCATATCTTTTACCTTTTTGGCAAAGTCAGTAAATAATGCAGATCCTTTTGAGCCTTCTCGAACCGCTATAACATCTCCAACATGAAGTTGTTGAGATGGAATAGTAGATTTCTTGCCATTTACAGTAAAGTGACCATGAGAAGTCATTTGTCTAGCTTGTCTCCTTGTTGGAGCAAATCCTAGACGATAAACAGTGTTGTCTAGTCTAGTTTCTAGTATCTCATGGAGTTTATCTGTAACAGGCATACCTTTAACATGAGAAGCGGCTTTAACATAATTTTGTAGCTGTCTCTCACTTATACCGTATGAAAATCTTACTTTTTGTTTTTCTAAAAGTTGAAGACCGAAACCAGATGGTGCTTTAGGTCTTTTCGCGTTTGCTCCACCTCGAACAGTTTTCTGTTCAACTGCAGCAAACTTTTGTGTTTGACATTTTTCAAACACACCAGAACCGAGACGACGACACATTTTGTATTTTGCAACTGTTTTCATATTTTATACTCTTCGAGGTTTCTTAGGTTTAGGACCGTTGTGTGGGACAGGTGTTCGATCCTTAATTGATAAAAGATCAATACCAGGAGCAACGAATGCTCTGATAAGTGGCTCCCGACCAGAACCAACTCCTACAACTACAGCGTGAGCTTCTTTGATACCAGCTGCAACCGCTTTTTCAGATAGAACCTCTCCTACTTTTGATGCAGCAAAAGGAGTTCCTTTTTTTGCACCTTTAAATCCTAATGATCCAGCAGAAGACCAAAACAAAACATTTCCTTTAGGGTCACTAACTACTGCTTTTGTATTATTAAAAGTAGATTCTATTGCCAAAATGCAAGTAGTAAGCTTTTTCTTTGGTGCGCGACCAGTAGCGCGACTTCTCTTGTCAGCGTCCACCAATTGTCCTTCTTGAGTTGCAATTCTTTTCTTTCCCATATGCTATGTTTTACTCTCCTTACGACGACCTGATGCCATAGTATTTCTCACATTTCCTCTAACAGTTCGAGAATTTGTTTTTGTTCTTTGGCCTTTAACAGGAAGTCTCTTAGTGTGACGAACACCACGGTAGCACTTGATGTCTTTTAATCTTTTAATATTTGAGGCAACCTCTCTTTTTAGGTTACCTTCAATTGTCATTTCTTCTATAAGGCGTCTGATTTCGTTTTCTTGTTCTATGGTCAAATCTTTTGACTTTGTGTCTGGAGAAACCTTAACTTCATCTAAAACTCTCAAAGCTGTTGCCATTCCAACACCAAATAAACTGGTTAGTCCAATATCTAGTCTTTTTTCATTCGGGATGTTTATACCTAATATACGCATATTATTGTTTTTGTTTGTGTTTTGGATTATCGCAAATAACTACCAAATGCCTATTGCGTTTTACAATTTTGCATTTAGCACACATTTTTTTAACAGTTGATTTAATCTTCATAAAAATAAGAAAAACGACACCTTTTTTAGGTCGGGCTATTATATACTATTTAAACTCTTCTGACAATACGCCCTTTTCCACCGTATGGATCTTGCAGAACTTCAACACTATCTCCTACTAAAACCTTGATACGATTTAATCTCATTTTCCCAGCCAAATAAGCCACTTGAGTTACGCCATTTTCAAGTTCCACTCGGAACATTGTATTTGGAAGAGCTTCTTGGATCACACCCTTCATTATTTGTTGCTGATCTATCATGAGTTGCAATGGATATAATACTACAGCACTCTTTAAAGGTCAAACACTATTTGATATCTACCCTTATATATCTTTCTTCTTTTGGGAAAAATGGTGACCAAAAAGGAAACATCTTAAATCTTGCTGACGAAATCTCTTTAAAAACTGCTATTTTGCTATCAAATGAAGACCTAGGAGCTCCTATTAAAGATTCTTTTAAGCTCTGGGTCGGCGTTTTAGTTATAATATTGCCTTCCCCAGATATGCTTATTGAAATACTGTCAGGTAAAGTTTTTGTGTTGGTAGGTATAGCACTTTCAGGAATTACTTTTAAAGAAGCTAAGTTTGTTATTGAAACATTTGAATAAGACTGATCACTTAATGCTGATTTAGCTATTGCCGACTCCAAAAGCTTTATTGGTATTAAATAAGAGGTTAAAGAACCCTTTATTTTGGCTGTGAATTTAACACCTTCGCCTTCAAGTTTTAAACTATCAGGATCAATTGAAATAAACTGCAGATCCGGGTAAGTAATCAAATGTTCTGGAATTTGGGCTCTTGTCTCTCTCCTTAGTCTTTCATTTAATTGTGTTTTCAGTGATTCTAAGATAGCTGGTTTTTCAGCGTCTGAAACAGTATGCCTCATACCTGATTCTCCCCCTGTAATTTTCCCTAAACTTCTAGCGTATATTTGGCTTCTTTTACTACCACTAAAATTCGTTACATTAAAAGATAGCCCATCGCTGTTATAACTAGAACCAACATCAACTGCGATTATGGCTACACTCTCGGAAGTACCTGGGACTTTTTTGTTTTTACTATCTAGTGTATACCCTGGAACGGTTATGCTTTGCTGAGTCAGATATTGTTTACCATTTGAACCGTTTAATCTTGTACCTGATTTTATAGTTTCTTTGTTTTTTGAGTATTCATTAAAGAAAACAACAGACCCTTTGCTTTTGCCGGTTACCTCTTTTAGTTCTGATCCAAAAACTTCTCTATTTATTTCAGTTGTAACAGTCATAGTTTGGAAAGATAACCTTTCTGTGTCGCTATTTGTCTCATGTGGAAGTTCTATAACAGTATTCTCTAGAGAAAACGGTATAGATCTCTCGGTAACCATTATCACTGCTCTTGCCATGTATATACCGACTATATAAATACCAACTAAAACCAAAGCTGTTATCAATAAAACAAAAAAAGTTTTTTTTCTTTTTTTAGGGTTTTCTGTCGGTACAAAAACCCGGTCGATATTTTCTGTAGACTTCTTTGAAGGAGAATCTTTTACTA
>JADZEV010000002.1 GCA_020850295.1 Candidatus Nomurabacteria bacterium | reverse complement strand
TCTGTAGTTTTTTATCAAGACCACTTAGAACAAAAATACCGACCAGAACAAAAAGTATCCCTAATCCTATTTTGAACTTACTCTTTGGGTCAGAGATATTTGTTAGACGATTTGTAAATCTTTGACCAAGCCTTGATATCAAGAAAAGCATAAGACCTAACCCTAAAGCATAAACAAAAAGATAAAGAAGTCCTCTAGTAAAACTCACTGGTAAAACTGTCGCCAGGATAACAAAGTATGTCGGCGAACAAGAAGAAAATACTGGTCCAAGCGCTGCCCCTATGAGAATATCTCCCCCTGTACCTTTTTTAAGGAAGCCTTTGCCGAGAAGTTTGTTAGAGCTTGTTGAGAGTTTGCTTGTAAAAGGAAGCTTCTCCCAAAGCCCTGGAAAAACCATAGTTAAACCAAAAAGTATTAAGATGCCTCCTGAAATTATTTTCCAAACTATTGGAGGTATTGCTACAAAGGCAGTACTAAATTTCAAAAGAAGTGTAAAAAGAACTATAGAAACAACCAATGAAATAATAATCGTGCCACTTTTTCTTCTGTTTTCTCCTTCACTTACTGCTCCACCTATTACAACCGGCAGAAGCGGCAAAATACACGGAGCAAGTACTGTTAGAACACCAGCTATAAATGAGAGGAAAAGAAAAGCCATGTTTTATTTTATATTAGATACAAGACTTGCAAGAGTTGGTGAGCCACTCCACTTCGCGATCATATTTCCAGTTGCATCAACTTGAACAAAGGTATGCTGATAAGTCACGCCGTATTTTTTCTTAAGATCGGTTGAATTATCATAATCGACTGTAAGAATATTTGTATTGTCTGGAATACTAGAGAGGTTTGCTTTTATATCTGCATCAACAGCTTTGCATGTTGGACACCAAGAGGCTTTGAAGAAGAGAACAACCTTGCCATCATTTGCCAAAGCGAGTTTTTCTGGACTATAAATCTCATAAGAGCCTTTCACCATAGCCATCATAGAATCACCTTCTTTTTTCATAGATGTATCTTCCATCATTTTATCTTCTCCTTTTTGCATCATGTTTTCCCCTTCCATAGCATCATCTTTCATCATAGAATCTTGCTCCATATTGTCTTTCATCATGTTTTCATCATTGGATTTGTTACCAGAGAAAGCCAGCGCAACAATAACTATAAGAGCTAAAACTACAATAGTAATGATTAGACCGTTAGCAGATTTATTTTTTGTTTCCATCATTTGTTCCATAAATATTTATATTTAAATTAATACAAATAAAGTATATAAAAATAAAAATATAATGTAAAGCAGACTTTACATTATCTAAATCTTCGACTGTAAGCTCGAGAAATAATTTTGGTTAAAACCATAACGATCAAAGTTATAAGAAGCCAACCATCGATATTTTCATGACTAAGCGCTTGAAAAACAATACCAAATACAACAACTATAAGACCTGAACTATATCCTACTCTACCAGCCCTATCTCTGTGCTCTTTTTCTCTCTCATCATTGATAGATTCGTGAACTACAAGCCCAGCAAAAAGTCCGACCACTGCTACCAAAAAACCTAGTACCAACATGTGCATCATACTAGTCATAAAAATATTAAAAGGATTACAAAGTATAAAAACCAAAACAATTAAAGATAGAGATAGTATTATTTCCTTTTTTGAAAATGTTTTCATCATATTAATCATACCAAAAGAGCTCCTCAACTGAAGTCTTGAAAAAAGCTGATAATTTTAGAGCCAAAGCAACAGAAGGAGTATAGTTACCCTTTTCAATAGCTATGATCGTTTGGCGTGTCACGCCGATAGACTCTGCTAAAGACTCTTGGGTGATGTCTTTAGATAGTCTTTTATCATAAATACAATTGTTAAGTCTCTTTGACATCTGATAAATATAGCAAATATTAATTAATCTAAAAGAGTTGACGAAAATTTATATTGTGTAATAATACTAGTCTATTGCTCTTTTAATTTATAACTTCTAAACCCAAAATTATGCCAACAATCTCTCAGTTAAACGCCAGGAAACCTGAAAATGTAATTGCCTCAAACGAAGCAATGGGAAAACTCGTTACGCTTGCAACAAAAAATGACTTCGGGGCTAAAAATTCATACAACTTCGAACAAGGAGTTGGAGAATTTGCAAGAGATTTTTCATTGCAAAGAAAACCATTTGGGACTTACAACATCAACGGAAACATTGTTTACTTTGTAAGTGAACGAGATTTAAGCCCAGAACAATCTTTGCTTTTTAATAAAGTAAGGACAATCAAAACAGAAGCCCCAGGGGTTGTCGCCTTAGCAACAGGTAAAATTGTAAACATCGCTTCAGAGAGAGAGCCTGTTTACGAAGTGGTAAGAAGAGACCACGAAGAAAACTAAGTAAAAAACCAAAACCTCCCCGCCTTGCGGGGAGTTCGTTTTTTTATATTTCAAAATCTCCTATCTTAGTTCGATTTATACTATAAGCTAATCCACCAAATATAGTAGCTAGTGTTCTTATATAAATACC
>JADZEV010000001.1 GCA_020850295.1 Candidatus Nomurabacteria bacterium | reverse complement strand
GGTGTTCCAAAGTATTTAAATAGTCCAGAAACAGAAGTTTTCCAAAAATCAAAAACACTATTTGGTTTTGATAAGGCAAAATTTCATATAAAAAAGCATAACTTTTCTATTCTTGTTGAAGGACAAGCAGACTTGGTTATATCACACCAAGCAGGCTTTAAAAACACAGTTGCTTCTTCAGGCACAGCTGTTTCAGAAGATGCCGCTAAAGATCCGTTTTCTAATCTTTCTGTTTTATCTAGACTATCCTCAAATATCTTTCTTGCATTTGATGGCGATGAAGCTGGGCAAAAGGCTATGGACAGAGCTGCGCTCGTTGTACTTTCTTTAGGTATGAATCCTAAAGTTGTCCAACTCTCTGATGGATTAGATCCAGCAGACTTTATTAAAGAAAATGGTACAGAAGCATGGAAAGAAAAACTTAAAGAGAGTAAACACTTCATAGAGCATCATTTATCTTTGATCAAAAAATCTTCAAGCTCACCACACTCTTTTGTCAAAAATATAAAAGAAAAACTTTTCCCATTTTTGGCTAGAGTTGCTTCTTCTATGGAAAAAAACCTATATATAACAATGATTTCCCAAGAAACAGGGTTATCTATAGAATCTATTTCAGAAGAACTTTCTAATGTAAAAGTAGATAAAAATGAAATAGAAAATATTGCTGATAAAGATATAAAAACAATAATTTCTCCATACGAAAGATTGATAGCAATTAAGAAAATTTTTAACAACATTGAAATTGATAAATTTTTTGAGAAATTAAATAATCTTTCAATAGGAGACATGATATTTTCTGTTCCACCAATAAAAGAAGATGTTCTAGAAAAATCTCTAGTTTTAGTAGAAAAGGAATATAACAATCTCAAAGAAGCAGATCTTTTAAAAGTTTGTGAAGAATTAGTAGAGAAAATAGAGCAAGAATTTTTATTATCTGCTAGAGTTTTTTATTCTCAAGAATTAAAAAATGCAGAACAACAAAAAAACGAAGAGCAAGTAGTAAAATTCTCTTCACTACTTGAGGAAATCAATAAAAGGATGCACAAGCGAGGTGTCGCTTGACAAAAAAGTTAATTTTGACAATGATACAAAATAAGCTATATAAAATATGCCAAAACAAAAACCAAAAAAGAAAATAGTAGTTAAAAAAAGCGTAAAAAAGACGCCATCAAAAAAGAAAGTAGCTAAAAAAAGCACTAAAAAAAGATCTACTGTTGCCAAGGCACCACAGAAAAAACAAACAAAAAAGAAGGTTGTAAAGAAATCAGCCAAAACAAAAAAGAAGGTTGTAGCAAAAAATAAACCAAAACCAATAACTATCAGGCATGCTGGCTCTGCTCCAAGGCGCGAAGTTAATAATGCAAAAAAACTTCAAGATATGGAAGTTAAAGCCGAAGAGCTTTTGATAAAAGGTAAAAAAAGAGGTTTCGTTACTTATGACGAAATACTTAAAATGTTTCCAGACATTGAAAACAATATTGCTTTTTTAGATGAAATTTATGAAAAGTTCTCTGTTGCCGGTATCGATGTCTTAGAAGGAGGAAATCTTTTGGATGTTGATAATACAGAAGATCTCTCAAAATATATAAAAGATACTCATTCTTTTAGTTCTGTTCAAATGTATCTTAAAGATATTGGTCAATACGCTCTTATTAATGCTGCCCAAGAAAAAGAATTTGCTCGCAGAATAGAAAAAGGTGATATAGAGGCTAAGAATCTTTTGGCTAGAGCAAACCTTCGTTTGGTTGTTTCCATTGCTAAAAAATACGCAAATAGAACTGCTGATTTAACACTGCTTGATTTAATTCAAGAGGGAAATATTGGTCTTTTTAAGGCTGTTGAAAAATTTGATTGGACTAAGGGATATAAGTTCTCAACTTACGCAACTTGGTGGATAAGACAGTCAATCACAAGAGCTCTAGCTGATCAGTCTAGAACTATTCGTATACCGGTTCACATGGTTGAGACTATTTCAAAATATAAACAAGTCCTAAGAAGATTGGCTCAGGACTTAGGTAGAGATCCATTGGCTGAAGAAGTTGCAAACGAAATGGGTATTGAGGTTGAAAAAGTTCATGTAATAGAACAAATAAATCAAGAAACAAGATCACTTGAACAACCTATAGGAGATGATGACGACAAGTCTACATTTGGGGAGTTTATCCCTGATGATAAACTTCTTCGACCAGATCAAGAAGCAACTCGCAATATGTTAAAAGAACAAATGAATGTTGTTTTAGCAGAGCTTTCTCCAAAGGAACGCAGAATTCTTGAAATGCGTTACGGTCTTATTGATGGTGTACAACACACACTTGAAGAAGTAGGTAAAGAGTTTGGTGTAACTCGTGAAAGAATAAGACAGATCGAAGCCAAGGTTCACGAAAAACTTCGTCAAAATGATAAAATTCAAAAACTTAGAAATTACTTTGATTAATAAAAAACCCTTGCTAAGCAAGGGTTTTTTATTTATTTAAGCAGTCTGTCTATTATTGGTTTTAATTGTTCTATAGGTAGAGCTCCAGGTATAACTTCTTGTTCACCTTTTTTATTTATAGCAATACTGTACGGTGTACCTTGTGCACCTAAGCTTTGTGCTTCAGTACTTTGATCAGTAATCTTTTTTGCGATATCAGGATTAGCGATACAAGATTCAAATAAATTTTTATCTATTCCAATACCATTAGCTACTGAAGATAAAGTAGCTTTACTTTTCTCTGGTGAAACTGTTATAGAGATTACTTCATCTAAATATTTCCAAAAAGCATCATTGCCACCTAAAGACCCTACACATTCAAGAGCTATAGCTTCATTGTTTGCGTTTGGATGTATAGAAAGAGGGAAATATCTATAAGCCCAAGCAACTTTTGTTCCATACTGACTAAGTAAATCTTTCATAGTAGTGTGAAATCTTTCACAGAAAGGACAGTCACTATCTGAATATTCAATTACAACAACTTCTGCTTTTGAAATATCCCCTCTAACATAGTCATTTTCTCTAAGAGAAACTTTTTCTGTTGGAGCAATTTTCTGTTGGTCTTTTATGTTGCTTATTGTTTTTGTTCCTCCTCCTTTAAATATAAGAGCAGCAGCTATTATTACTCCCGCTGTTATTATTGCTGCTGGAGTACTGATAGCGCTAGGTTTTTTAACATTATTTTCTTTTTGTTCTATTTGTTCTTGTGGTTCCATTTGCTTATTATAGCGCACTTTTTTGTAAGGCTATTTTTATTGAAAAAAACCTTTAAATATGGTACTTTGTTAAGATATTATGCCTTTCTCGGAGATAGCTATGTATACTATCATTTTTCTGGCCGTTTATGTCCAGGTCTTTTTTTTGGTGACTTTTTTTGAAAGAAGAAAGCACCTAAATAAAGTTCACAAAGAAGACCTTCCTATCCTTCAGAGCTTCCCGACTGTTGCTGTTATTGTGCCTGCTTGGAATGAAGGCACAACCGTTCATGGAACAGTTAAATCTTTACTTGATCTTGATTATCCAAAAGATCGTTTAGAGGTATTGGTTATTGACGACGGTTCAACTGATAATACTTGGGAAGAAATATCAAAATATAAAGATCATCCGCAGGTAAAAATTTTTCAAAAAGAAAATGGAGGTAAACACACAGCAGTAAATTTCGGTATTGATAATACTAACGCAGATTTTATTTCTTGTTTGGACGCAGATTCTTTTGTTGCACCAGATGCATTAAAAAGAATAATAAATCTTTTTCAAAAGAAGCCAGATGTTATGGCAGTTGCACCATCTCTTATAATTCACAAACCAAAAAATATTATTCAACATGCTCAAAGAGTGGAGTACAACATGAGTACTTACAACAAAAGAATGTTGGCTTATCTTGGCGCTATACATGTTACTCCTGGGCCTTTCTCTGTTTTTCGAAAGGAAGTTTTTGAAAAAATAGGGAAGTTTAGAAAAGCTCACAATACTGAAGATCAAGAAATAGCATATCGAATGCAAGAGCACCATATGAAGATAGACCATTGTCATACTGCTTATGTCTATACTTCTTCTCCAAATACGGTTAAAAAGCTTTATAAGCAAAGGCTTAGATGGATTTATGGATTTATCCAGAACACTATTGATTATCGTCGGCTGATATTTAAAACTCGTTATGGCAACTTCTCTTTCTTTACGCTACCTTCTGGTATCATCTCTATCATAGCGGTATGTTATTTGTCTTTTGCACTTCTTTATAACCTTACTATTTTTGTGATTAAAAAAATTACAGAAATTTCTATCAAAGGTTTTAATTTAAGTTTCTCCACAAACTTTGATTGGTTTTTTATTAATACCAAAACTATAGTTTTTATTTCTATAATTTTATATGGACTAATTATTTTTTCTATTTTGGTTGGGACAAAACTCGCAAAACAGGGGAGAGGTTTTCATTGGCATATAATTCCTTATATTTTGATTTATAGTGTCATTGCACCGGTGTGGCTTTTGAAAGCAGTTTACAATACAATAACCAGACAAGGTCAGCCTAAATGGCGTTAAAAAATTATTATGAAAGGCTTCCAAAAATATTTTTTTGTACTTATTATCACCTGTGGTATTTTTGCAACTGGTTGGTATTTGAGTAACTATGTAAATAACAAAAAAATCAATGAAATCAAGGATATTCAGAACAAAATTGCTATAGACATACTCTCTTCTGAAACACAATTTTCTCTGCTCGAAGAACTTTCTTGCCAAGATTTAGACAACTCAATTCTCTCTCAAGAAATAGCAAAAGTTGCAGACAAAATAAACTTCAGTGAGCAAAATGTTGGTAACGCAGAGGAGATAGATTCACTAAAAAAACAATATACTATTTTGCAGGTCAAAGATTTTCTTTTGGCAAAAAGAATAGGTGAAAGATGCAAGCAAACTATCTCAACAATATTTTATTTTTATGGAAATAAAGAAAGTTGTGTTGATTGTTTAAAGCAAGGTTTTGTTTTAGATGCGCTTAGAAAAAAGTATCCGACTTTAAGAGTTTATTCTTTTGATTATGATCTTGATCTTTCGACAGTTAGAGCCCTAAAATCTATTTACAAAATAGAAAATGTACTCCCTTCTTTGGTTGTTCAGGGTAAAACTGTCTCAGGTTTTAAGACTGTCGAAGAGCTCGAATCAATGCTCCCAAAAGAGCTAACAAATCCTAAAAAAGAACCCTTGGTTGGGTCAACAAAAAAGCCATAATTTGACATAAAAAATATTTATTTATTTTTTCAAAAATAGTCTTGCGTGACTATTTTTTTTATGCCTATGAGTTATCAACAAAATTATTACTATTATATGTGCGCTAGGAGAGTCCTTTGTGTTAAAATATAAGGATAGAATAATGAAATTGCATCTTAGATTTCTAAGTTTGAGTTTGTTTAGATCTGCACTTTCTCGTGCTGGCTATTTTGTGATTTTTACAGCTATTTTGTTCACATCGTTTTCTAGTATTTTTGTTAAAAATGCTTACTCAGCTGCTGGTGTTCCAAGTATTATAAATTTCCAAGGGCGACTTCTTGATTCTAGTGGCAATCTTTTAGGTGGACCATCAGGTACAAACTACTGTTATCGTTTTTCTCTTTACAACGCTACAACTGGTGGATCAAAAGTTTGGCCTGCTGGTACTCCAAGTACAATGACCATACTAACTCGTGAAGGAGTTTTCAATGGAAACATTGGTGACACTGGTGCTGGCGGAGATGATCTTAGTAACTATGCATTTACTGATGATCAAGTTTTTATAAATGTTGAAGTAGCTGCACAAGTTGCTTCTTCTTGTTCAGGAGTTAGTTTTGAGACTCTTTCTCCAAGACAACAAGTTGTTTCTTCTGGATTTGCTATCAACTCTCGAACTGTTGGTGGTTTTACTCCAAGTCAAACTCCAACAGGTTCACAGATTCCAGTATTAAACTCTGGCGCTCTTAACATGGCAGGAGCAATAACTTCTGGAGGTCTCACTGTTAACACCGCAACTTCTACCGATGACCAACTAGTGTTTGCTGTTACTCCAGGTGGTGCCGCAAGATTTGATGGAACTATCACAAGCGCTGATTTAACAGCAGCAAGAACTTGGACATTCCCAAACAATTCTGGAACAGTGGCTCTTACTTCTGACTTACCATCTCTTTCTGGTTATCTACAAAACAATGTTGGTATTTCTGGAGGAACAACACTTGTTGGAGGAACTGGGTCAGGAGAAAATTTAACACTTGTCTCTACATCAAACGCGACCAAAGGAAAAATTCTTTTTGGAACTTCTGGATATGATGAAGTTAACAACAGGCTTGGTATTGGGACTGCTTCACCATCAGCCGCTTTATCTGTTGGATCATCTTCTCAGTTCCAAGTTAATTCATCAGGCGCAATCGCAGCAGCTACAGGTATCACTTCATCCGGAACAATAACATTCTCATCTATTTCAGGTTCAACACAGTGTTTACAAGTTAACTCTTCTGGTGTTGTTACTGGTACGGGTTCAGCTTGTGGAACAGCAAGTGGAAATATCACAATCGGTACAACAACTATCACCTCAGGAACAAATACAAGAGTTTTGTATAACAACTCTGGTGTTGTTGGCGAATACACAATCTCAGGATCAGGTTCTGTTGCAATGACAACTTCTCCAACTTTTGTTACACCAACTCTTGGTGCAGCAACAGCAACATCTATAAACGGCAACACCTTCACAACAGGAACATATACATTAACAGGTGCTGCAGGAAAAACTCTCACTTTCAACAACTCTATAACACTCGCAGGTACTGACTCTACAACAATGACCTTCCCATCTACATCTGCAACTATTGCAAGAACAGATGCAGGTCAGACATTTACAGGGACACAAGTATTTTCAAACACTACAACCTTCTCAGCTCTAACTGCTTCCTCAGCTGTCTACACAGATGCATCTAAGAACTTAACATCTACTGCTCCAACTTCAGGAACAATCGGATACTGGTCAAGAAGTGGAACAACACTTTCTCCGGCGACAGCAAACGATATCGTTTCAATCTCTACCAACTCAACCACCGCATCAAACAAAACTCTCGAAGCGCTTCAAACAGGTGCAACTACTGGTACTGACTACGCTGGTTACTTCTCAAACACCGGTGCTGCAACTACCAACGTTGGTCTCTATGCAACAGCATCAGGCGGAACAAATAACTACGCGGCAATATTTGATGGAGGAAATGTCGGTATAGGGACAACAACACCCGCTGCAGCGTTGGATGTGATCAAAACAACAGAGCAGGTAAGAGTAGGGTTTGATAATGCAAGTTATTTTACTACTACTGTAGGAAGCCTCTCGAATGTAATGTATGAATTGGCTGAGACTTCAGGTTCTTGGTACTGGAGAAACGGTGTTGGCAGCGAAGTGTTGTTTCTAGGAAGTGGTAGTGACGGTTTTGAGTCGTTGATTGAATCAACTGATGGTGATGCTCAAACAGGACTTTACCTAAGGGGTGACTTAGTAGGAACCAATGTTTCATTTCTTCTTTCTGCTGATGATGATACTAACCCAGTTGTTTCAATTACTGGAGACGCTCTCACTCAAACACTAACTTTTGACTCTGCAAGTCATATATTTAATGGCAATGTCGGTATTGGCGACACCACTCCCGATCAACTTCTCGAGATTCTTTCAAGTGGTGCAGCGAATACCCAATTCTCTATTGGTAATACCAATGCTGGAGATTATGATGTGCAAATTGGCTTCGAGCTCTCAGATGGTACCAATACCTTCACGATGGGAGTTGACGATTCAGATGCTGACAAGTTTAAAATCTCAACGACTGCACTTGGAACGAGTGACCGGTTTGTAATCGACTCCTCTGGAAACGTGACGATCCCAGATCTTGGTGGAGGAGGAACCCTTTGTGTACAAACAGATAATAACGGAACACTCTCTACAACCACCTGTGGTGGTGGCGGAACATGGGATACCATTGGCAACCCAGCAGCTGATCAAAATCTCACGTTTGATGCAGGTGAAGAAACTACTTGGACGATCAACGCAACAACTGCAACCAACTTTGCAATGAATGCAAATGCTCTCACCTCAGGGACTATCCTTTCTCTTACCTCAAATGGCACCGGTGCGCTCACTGGGCAAAAAGGATTGAACATCTCCCTCTCTGGAGCAAACGGTACCGGTGCACAAACCACCTACGGTGCATATCTTTCAAATACAAAAACAGGAACATCAACAAATGTTGGGCTTTATGCTGAAGCAACAGGAGGATCAACTAATTATGCGGCACAGTTTAATGGGGATGTGAATTTTACGAATGTGGCGAATAGGACGATTAGTGTTGCTAATACAGCAGGTGCAGCTGGGAAAAATCTTACAATAAGAGCTGGGTCAAGTATCAGTGGTGGCTTTGCTGGAGGAGCATTAAATTTATATGCTGGAGACGGTTCTGCTGGTATCGGTGGAGCAGTTAATATTATTTCAGGAGCTAGTGATACCGGAGGAGATATAAATATTACCGCAGCAGGCGGAACTCCAGGTAGTGGTGATGGAGGGTCTGTCTATATAAATCCAGGACCTAGTTCTGGTGGGCCAGCAGATGGCAATGTAATTATTGCAAATACAGATGGTAAAGTTTCTATCGGCTCCACCACCGCAACCTCCCTCTTCAACGTTGGTTCTTCTGCTCAATTTCAAGTAACTTCAGCTGGTGTTACCAGTATCACGCCTGGTCAATCAGCAACCGCTCTCACGGTGGCTCGCACCGGTACCAACTACGCCTTCCAAGTTGATACCAACACCGCATCATCAGCAACAGGATTGAAGGTCACCTCTGCAGCAGCAGGAGGTGGTCTTGCACTCACCACCATCTCATCAGGTACTGATGAAAACGTAACGTTTGATGCAAAAGGCGCAGG